>CAZEQG010000661.1:0-1500 GCA_964514295.1 uncultured Alphaproteobacteria bacterium | reverse complement strand
TTGCCGGCGGCGCGGTGGCCGTCGACACGGACAGCGTTGCCCGCGGCTTCCGGGCGGCGGCCTATGAGCTGGCCGCCAGCCCGGCCGCCCCGGCAGGCGATGGCCGGGTGGCCAGGGCGGAGGCCGCACTCGCCGATGTCCGGCGCACCATGGATGCCCTGAAGGCCCTGCGCCTGGGCGATGGCGATCCGCTGAAGGCGCTGATCGCCGAACTGGCCGCGGCCAGGGCCGGGGGCTGAGGCAGGAGCGGACAGGCGAACTTGCATCCCCCGATCGACCCATATGACTGGGGCCGGCTCGACACCGGCGACGGGCACAGCCTCTACTGGGAGGTCTGCGGCAACCCGGCCGGCCGGCCGGCGCTGGTGCTGCATGGCGGGCCAGGCTCCGGCTGCTCGCCCAATGTCCGCCGCTATTTCGACCCGGCGCGCTACCGCGTGGTGCTGTTCGACCAGCGCGGCGCCGGCCGCAGCACGCCGCATGCCAGCGATCCCGCCCATGATCTTGCGACCAACACCACCCGCCACCTGCTGGGCGACATCGAGGCGCTGCGGGAACGGCTCGGCATCGCGCGCTGGCTGGTCTATGGCGTGTCCTGGGGATCGACCCTGGCGCTGGCCTATGCCCGGCACCATCGCGAACGGGTGACGGCGCTGGTGCTGGCCAGCGTGGCCACCACCACCGCCCGCGAGATCGACTGGATCACCCGCGGCGTCGGCGCCTTCGTGCCGGAAGCCTGGGAGCGCTTCCGCAACGGCGTGCCGGCCGACCGCCGCGACGGCTGCCTGGTCGATGCCTATCGCCGGCTGCTGGCTGATCCCGACCCCGAGGTGCGGGCCAAGGCGGCGCGCGACTGGTGCGACTGGGAGATGGCGATCGTCGCCGTCCACGCCGGCCACCGGCCCGACCCGCGCTACGAGGATGCGGCATTCCGCCTGGGCTTCGCCCGGCTGGTCACGCATTACTGGCACCACCGCGCCTGGCTGGCCGAGGACGAGCTGCTGCGTGCCGCGCCGGCGCTGGCCGGCATCCCGGGCGTGCTGATCCATGGCCGGCTCGACATCAGCGGGCCGCTGGTCACGCCCTGGCAGCTCCACCGGGCCTGGGCCGGCAGCCGGCTGGTGCCGGTCGGCGGCGCCGGCCACGATACCCGCGATCCCGGCATGGCCGACACCATCCTTGCCGCGCTGGACGGCTTCGCCGCCGGCTGACGCAGCCTGGCATTATTTTCCATAATATATATTATGCGATATTCGCATGGAGGGAGGGTAGACGGTCAGGCCGGCGGCCCGTCCCTGCCGACGGTCCACACCGCCACCAGCACGGCCCCGAACAGCGCTGCGCTGAAATAGCCCGCGAGAAGCCACAGCAGCGGCGGCCACAAGGCGACGCGCCCGGCCTCGGCATGCAGGACCGCCGCCCCGTCGGCCAGCGGCGTTGCCAGGGCCATCGGAGCCGCCGCCAGCGCCAGGGCTACCATCAGGCGCCAGCCGGCGGCCC
>CAZEQG010000660.1:275-1511 GCA_964514295.1 uncultured Alphaproteobacteria bacterium | reverse complement strand
GCGCACCCCGGGGGCGAACACCGGCTTGCCCAGCCGGTCCTTCAGAAAGCTGGTGCCACGCGCGATGGCCGGGCCGCTGACCGCGCCGACGAGGTGGCCGAGCAGGCCGCGCGCCACCCGCGGGTCATAGACCACCGGCACCTTGCAGGTGCGGGCCTTGCGCGGGTTGAGGCGGGCGACGGCGCGTTCGCCCGCCCGCCGCCCGACCGTCTCCGGCGCCTCAAGATCGGCGGCAAAGACGGTGCTGCTGTAGTCGTAGTCGCGCTCCATGCCGGACCCCTCGCCCGCCAGCACCGACACGCTGACCGAATGGCCGGAACGGGCATAGGAGCCGAGGAAGCCGTTGGAGGCGGCCAGGGTCACGCCGGTGCGGCCCCATGACGCCTCCGCCCCTTCGGAATTGGTCACGCCGGCGACCGCCAGCGCCGCCTCCTCGGCCGCGCGGGCACGCGCGATCAGCGTCTCCGGCGCGGGTTCAGCCTCGTCGAGGATGTCGAGGCGCGGCGGCTCGCGGCCGATCTGTTCGGGCGCCGCCAGCCCGGCATAGGCATCCTCCGGCGCCACCCGCGCCATGGCGACCGCACGTTCCACCACCTGCGTCAGCGTGTCCTTCGACAGGTCGGTGGTGGACACGATCGCCTGCCGGCGGCCGACGAACACGCGCAGGCCAAGCTCGGCCGCCTCGCTGCGCTCGAGCTTCTCGGTGCGGCCCAGGCGCCAGGCATGCGACAGCGAGACGCTCTCCACGCCGAGGGCATCGGCGCCATCGGCCCCCGCCTTGCGGGCGGCGGCGATCAGGTCGGTCAGCAGCGAAGGGAAATCGGGCATGGGGCTCTCGGACGGGATGCGGACGCATGTCGGACTGACATGGGGCGGCAGCACCGCCGGTTCCAGCCTTGCCCGCCTCAGGCGGCGCGGAAAGCCAGCCGGCCGATACCGTCCACCTCGGCCTCGACGGCCTCGCCCGCGGGCCAGGAGATGACGCCGCACAGGCTGCCGGTGGTGACCGTCTGCCCGGCGCGCACCGGCCCCAGCGGGTGGCCGCCGCGCTGCGCATAGGCCAGAAGCGGGATCATGGGATCGCCGGCCGGATGGCCGCCCAGGCCATCATGCACCAGCCGCCCGCCCACCCATACGCGGCAGCGCCGGCCGCCCAGCGCCATCCCGGGCAGCGGCGCCACGCCGGCCCCGGCGACGAAACCGTCATTGGCCATGCGGTCGGCCAGAAAGGCCGGA
>CAZEQG010000660.1:0-228 GCA_964514295.1 uncultured Alphaproteobacteria bacterium | reverse complement strand
CCGCTGTGCGGTCCGACTGGATCGTGGTGCAGGTCGGCAGCCGTCAGGTCCGGCGAGAAGGGCAGGTCGCGCCCGAGGCGCAGCGCGATCTCGATCTCGACGCCGGCCATCGGGCCGAAGGGGCGGGCCACCACGCCGCCCTGGGCATGGCAGCTGTCGGCCCAGATCGGTGCGGCGAGCGGCCGGCCGTCGCGCAGCGCCACCTTCCAGGCGCCGATGCCGCGGCCG
>CAZEQG010000659.1:0-1512 GCA_964514295.1 uncultured Alphaproteobacteria bacterium | reverse complement strand
CGCCGGCCGGCCCCGGCGGCGCCGGCCGCGCCGGCCCCTGCCTTGGGGTAAACCCGGATGCCTCCGGGGGCAGGCCCCGGCGGCATTGAATCTGCGGCAAACAGTCGCCACATTGCTGCACGACGATCTTGTCCACCGCCAACAACAGGGGCTGAGCGATGGCAATCAACCGAACTTACGCGACCTACAGCCAGGCCGATGCGGCGCAAATCGACGCCGGCCTGCGCCAGTACATGCTTACGGTCTACAACTACATGGGCAGCGCCCTGGCGCTGACCGGCATCTTCGCCTACCTGACCGTGCAGTTCGCCGTGGCGAGCTGGGCGCCGATGCAGCTTACCGCCTTCGGGCAGGCGCTTTACCTGTCGCCGCTGAAGTGGGTGGTGATGCTGGCGCCGATCGGGCTGGTGCTGCTGTTCTCCTTCCGCATCCACGCCATGAGCTTCTTCTCCGCCCAGGCCGTGTTCTGGGGCTATGCGGCGCTGATGGGGCTGTCGCTGTCCTCGATCCTGATCGTGTTCACGGGCGAGAGCGTGGCCCGCGTGTTCTTCATCACCGCCGCCACCTTCGGGGCGATGAGCCTGTGGGGCTACACCACCAAGCGCGATCTGTCGGGCATGGGCAGCTTCCTGATCATGGGGCTGATCGGCATCATCATCGCCAGCCTGGTGAACATCTTCCTGGAGAGCTCGGCCCTGCAGTTCGCCATCTCGGTGATCGGCGTGCTGGTGTTCACCGGCCTCACCGCCTATGACACCCAGCGCATCAAGGAGAGCTATTTCGTCCACGATGATTCCGAGACCGCGGGCAAGAAGGCGCTGTTCGGCGCCCTGCAGCTCTATCTCGACTTCATCAACCTGTTCGTGATGCTGCTCCAGCTCTTCGGGCAGCAGCGCGAATAGCCGGCGTCTCACCACCCGCAGCGAACCGCCCGGCCCCTCGGCCGGGCGGTTTTCGTTTGGCCGCGGCGCGGCTGCGCCCGGCAACGTGACCAGCAGGGCCGCCCTTTCCGGCGTATCCTGGGCGCCATGGGCACGCACACCATCCGGCGCCGCTTCGATCATCCGCCCGCGGCGATCTGGGCCGGCCTCGCCGATACCGGCCGCTACAACGAGGCGGCCGGCCTGCCCCGCCATGCCATCGACAGCCGGCCGCAGCCCGACGGCACGGTGCGCCACTTCGGTCGCGGCCGGCTTGGCGGCTTCCTCCTGGAATGGGAGGAGGTGCCGGTCGAATGGGTCGACTGCCAATGGTTCCAGCACACCCGCATCTTCTCGCGCGGGCCGATTGCCAGGCTGACGGCGACGCTGGCGCTGTCGCCAGTCGATGGCGCTGCGGCCACCGACGCCTCCTATACCGTCGAGGCGGCGCCGCGCGGCCTGCTCGGCCGGCTGCTGCTGGCAACCGGATTCTGGGGCGGGGTTGAGCGCATGTTCGCGCGGGCGGCCGCCACGGTCGAGGAATGGGCGGCCGGCCGGCGCGACCGGCCCTTCGATCCGCCGCCGCGGCCGC
>CAZEQG010000658.1:0-1528 GCA_964514295.1 uncultured Alphaproteobacteria bacterium | reverse complement strand
CGCAGGGGGGCGATCCTGCGGGGCGGGGGCGTCCGGCTGGCTGCGGCCGCCAAAGGCCGCGCCGGGCGGGCGCAGCAGGTCCTCATCGCCATCCGGGTCCTCGATGCCCAGCTTGTCGCGCACGGCCGCCGCCCCGACGCGACCGCCCATCTCGACGAAGCTGCGCAGCGCCGGCATCCACACGGCCAGATCGGCGGCGTCGGCGAAGCCCAGCATCACCCGCGGATAGGCGCGCTGCGGGCCGAAGTTGAGGTCGATCATCGGCCGCACGAGGTCGCGGTTGATGGCGACCCGCAGCGACTTGGCGTCGGCGCGCAGGATGTCCTGGCGCACCTCGTTGTGGATGCGGCCGACCGCATGGCCGCCGGCGATCGCGTCGGTGGTCGCGGTCTGGCCCAGCACGGCCTTGGAGATCTGCTGATCCCAGTATTCCGCGGCGTCGCGGAAGATCGCGGCATTGCTGGCCTCGACGCCGCGCTCGAACTCGATCGTCATGCCGTCGCTGATGACTGCGGCGGCATCCGTGCCCAGCAGGCCGACGGCCCGGGCCAGCGCGTCGATCTCCTCCGGCGTGGCGCCGGCGGGGTGCTTGCCGATACGCAGCGGCAGCCCGTAGACCTCAAGGAAGGTGATCCAGTCCTTCAGCGTGTATGACTTGAACATCCAGAACCAGGCGGCCGGGCGGGCCAGCCCGGTGCGGATCGGCATGCCGGATTTCGCACGGATTTCGGTGTGGATGAACTTGGCCGCCGGCAGGTCGACCATCTCGCCATTGTCGCCGCGCAGCTTCAGGCTACGGCCATCGGCGGTGTCATAGACGAACCAGCGGGGGTCCTGCCAGACCAGCCGTGCCGGCACGAACTGGCCATCCGACACCTCCCACACGATCTCGACCACCGAATGGTGCTTGCCGATCGCATCGGCCATGTCGAACAGCTCATCTTCGAGCGAATCGCGGCGCAGCCAGTCGCGGACGAAATCGGCGTGGCGGATCGCCTGCCGGTCGGCGTCGTCGCCGGCGGCCTCGACGGTGATCTCCATCTGGCAGACGGCGCGCTTGCGGGTGCCAAGCACGCCCAGATAGTGCAGGTCCTTCTCCTCGATGTCCTCGGCCAGCTCGTAATAGGAATCGGCGTCGCCTTCCTCGGCCCGGCGCAGGATCGCCGCCAGGCGCTGCGGGGTGAGGCCGCCGGAGGGGTGGCCCGACACCACTTGGCGCACGCCGGTGACGGTGGGACCCGCGATCTCGCGCCGCAGCAGCGCGCGGTCGATCGGGCGGCCGTCGGGGCCGTAGAGGGTGGCGGCCATCAATATGCTCCCGGACCGAAACGCTGGCGGCGGGTGGCACCATTGTCGCGGCGATCGGCGTCGGCGACCCGGGCGCCCCAGATGTCGCTCCTGCCCGGCACCGGTGTCACGATGCTGGGGCCACCCGCACCATCGGCGGCCGCGATGGCGAGGAACAGCGCCCAAGCGCGGTCGGCGTGACCGGTGCTGTCGCGCTCGGCGATCAGCCGGGCGCCGCCTG
>CAZEQG010000657.1:0-1533 GCA_964514295.1 uncultured Alphaproteobacteria bacterium | reverse complement strand
AGTGCCGCCGTTGCCCGGGCCCGCCGCCTGATCGACGAGGCCGAGGATGCCGGCGCCGAAGCGCTGGAGCGGGAGTGCGGCCTCGACCGCTTCACCTTGACCCGGCATTTCCGCGCCGCCTACGGCACCACCCCCTACCGCCGCTTCCTGCTGCGCCGCCTTGGCCTGGCCCGCCGGATGCTGGCGGCCGGTGCCGCCATCGCCGACACCGCCGCGGCCTGCGGCTTTGCCGACCAGCCGCACCTCACCCGCCAGTTCCGCGCCGCCTACGGCCTCACCCCGGGCAGGTTCCGCCGGCTTGCAGGGACCGACTGACGCAGACCGGCTGTTGGGCTAGCCTGTCCGCCAGTCGTTCAACCAGCGGAGGGATGATGGTCAGCCGCGTCGCCACCGTGGCCTTTCAGGGCATCGGGGTGCAGCCGGTCGATGTGCAGGTGCAGCTTGCCTCCGGGCTGCCGGCCTTCGCGGTGGTCGGGCTGCCCGACAAGGCGGTGGCGGAGAGCCGGGAGCGGGTGCGGGCGGCGCTGAGTGCGCTGGGCCTCGCCCTGCCGCCCAAGCGGATCACGGTGAACCTGGCCCCCGCCGATGTGCTGAAGGAGGGCAGCCACTACGACCTGCCGATCGCGGTGGCGATACTGGCGGCCATGGGCGTGCTGCCGGGGGAGGAGCTGGCGGGCTTCCTGGTCCTGGGCGAGCTGGCGCTGGACGGGGCCATCCTGCCGGTGGCGGGCGTGCTGCCGGCCGCCCTGGGCGGGGCCGAGCGCGGCCTCAACCTGATCTGCCCGGAAGCCTGCGGCGGCGAGGCGGCCTGGGCGCAGGGCATCGACATCCTGGCCCCGGCCAGCCTGCTCGCCCTGATCAACCACTTCAAGGGCAGCCAGGTGCTGGCCCCGCCGCGCCCGCGCCTGGAGGAGCCGCCGGCCGCAGCCCCCGATCTTGCCGAGGTGAAGGGCCAGGAGACCGCCAAGCGCGCGCTTGAAGTGGCGGCGGCCGGGGGCCACAACCTGCTGATGATTGGCCCGCCCGGTTCCGGCAAGTCGATGCTGGCCCGCCGGCTGCCCGGGCTGCTGCCGCCGCTGACCCCGGCCGAGGCGCTGGAAGTGTCGATGGTGCATTCCGTGGCCGGGCTGCTGGAAGGCGGGCGGCTGATGCGCCAGCGCCCGTTTCGCGATCCGCATCATTCGGCGAGCCTGCCGGCGCTGGTCGGCGGTGGCATGCGGGCGCGGCCGGGCGAAGTGTCGCTCGCCCATCACGGCGTGCTGTTCCTGGACGAGCTGCCCGAGTTCCAGCGCCAGACGCTCGAATCCCTGCGCCAGCCGCTGGAGACGGCGCGGGCCGTGGTGGCCAGGGCCAACGCCCATGTCACCTATCCGGCCCGGATCCAGCTTCTGGCCGCGATGAACCCCTGCCGCTGCGGCCACCTCGACGATCCGGCCCTGGCCTGCGGCAAGGCGCCGCGATGCGCCCAGGACTACCAGTCGCGCATCTCCGGCCCGCTGTTCGACCGCATCGACCTGCATGTCGAAGTGCCGG
>CAZEQG010000656.1:0-1534 GCA_964514295.1 uncultured Alphaproteobacteria bacterium | reverse complement strand
CAAGAAGGGCCTGCCGGCCCTGGCCGGGGCCTTCGCCCGGCTGGCCGCCGCCCGGCCCGACCTGGCGCTGCTGGTGTGCGGCGGCGACTATGGGGCGGAGGCCGCGTTCCGCCGCCAGATCGCCGCCCTCGGCATCGCCCACCGGGTGGTGATCGCCGGCCATGTGGAGGGCACGGCCAAGGCGGCCGCCTTTGCCGAGTCCACCCTGTTCTGCCTGCCGAGCCTGGCCGAGAATTTCGGCAACGCGATCGTTGAGGCCATGGCCTTCGGCCTGCCGGTGGTGACCACGGTGCATGTGGACATTGCCCCCGACATCGCCCCCGCCGCCCGCATCGGCACGCCCGATGCCGACAGCATGGCGGCGCTGATGGCCGGGCTGCTGGACGATCCGGCCGCCGCCGCCGCCCTTGGCCGGGCCGGCCAGCAGCTGGTGGCCGAGCGCTATGCCTGGCCGGTCATCGCCGACCGGATGGAGGCGATCTATGAGGCCACGCGGCGGCGGTAGGGGAGGGGCGGCTTGCGCATCGCGATCAACGACTATGGCGGCCATGGCTTTTCCGCCGCCCTGGCCCGGGGGCTCGCGGCCCGTGGCCACCAGGTGCTGCACGTGCATTTCGCCGATGTCCAGGGCCCCAAGGGCGACAATGCCAGGCGGCCGGGCGATCCGCCGGGGCTGAGCTTCCGTGCCGTGACCCTGGGCGAGCCTTTCCGCAAGTTCGACTTCGTCGCGCGCTGGCGGCAGGAGCGGCGGGCCGGCCGGCTGATCGCGGCCACGATCGGCGAGTTCGCGCCGGAGGTGATCCTGACCGGCAATGCCCCGATCGATGTCCAGCTCGCCGTTGCCCAGCTCTTCCGGCCCTATGTGTTCTGGCTGCAGGACGTGGTGTCGCTGGCCATGTCCGGCATCCTCGGCCGCCGCCTGGGCCTCGCCGGCCGGACCATCGGCGCCTGGTATGGTTTCCTGGAGCGCCGCCTGCTGCGCCGGGCCGCCGGCGTGGTGGCGATCACCGAGGATTTCCGGCCGCTGCTGGCCGGCTGGGGCGTGTCCGGGGTGGAGGTGATCGAGAACTGGGCGCCGATCGCCGACATTCCCGTGCTGGCGCGCGCCAATGCCTGGGCGGCGTCCCGGGAGCTGGGGCCGGAGCCGGTGATCCTCTACGCCGGGACCCTGGCCCTGAAGCATGATCCCTCCCTGATCCTGGCCCTGGCCCTGGGCTGCCCCCAGGCGCGGATCGTGGTGGTGAGCGAGGGACCGGGGGCGGACTGGCTCAGGGCGGCCACCGCCGCGAACCTTACCGTGCTGCCCTTCCAGCCCTTCGACCGGCTGGCCGAGGTGCTGGCCAGCGCCGACATCCTGCTGGCGGTGCTGGAGCCCGATGCCGGCGTCTTCTCCGTGCCGTCGAAGGTGCTGAGCTATTTCTGCGCCGGGCGGCCGGTGCTGGCGGCCCTGCCGGCGGAGAACCTGGCGGCCCGCCTGATCGGGCGCGAGGAGGCCGGCATCGTGGTGCCGCCCGGGGCCGGCGCCGCCCTGGCG
>CAZEQG010000655.1:0-1534 GCA_964514295.1 uncultured Alphaproteobacteria bacterium | reverse complement strand
CGAGGTCCGCGCCCGCGGCCATGCCGAGGCGGCGAGCCGGCGCCTCGCCGGCGATCACCCGGCCATCAACCACCTTTCAGGGAGCACGCCATGAAGCTGACCGAAGCCCAGATCAAGCAGTTCGACGAGGACGGCTATCTGTTCATCCCCAACCTGTTCAGCCCCGAGGAGGTGGCGGTGATGAAGGCGGAGGTGCCGGGCATCTTCGCCCAGCGCCGGCCCGAGAACGTGCGCGAGAAGACAGGCGACGTGGTGCGCACCGCCTTTGCCGCCCACACCTACAATGAGGTGTTCCGGCGGCTGGCGAACCACCCGCGCATCGTCGGCCCGGCCGAGACGCTGCTGGGCGGCGAGGTCTACATCCACCAGTTCAAGCTGAACGGCAAGGCCGCCTTCGACGGCGATGTCTGGCAATGGCACCAGGATTACGGCACCTGGAAGAACGACGACGACATGCCCGAGGCCCGCGCGATGAACCTTGCCGTGTTCCTGGACGAGGTGAACGAGTTCAACGGCCCGCTGATGTTCATCCCGAAATCGCACAAGCTCGGGGTGCTGGAGGCGGGGCACGACACCACCACCACCAGCTACCCGCTGTGGACCATCGACCATGAGACCATCGCCCGGCTGGTCGCCCGCGGCGGCATCGTCGCACCCAAGGGCGGGCCCGGCGCCGGCCTGTTCTTCCACGGCACCCTGGTGCACGGCTCGACCAGCAACATGAGCCCCTGGGACCGGCTGATCGTCTACATCTCGGCCAACCGCGTCGACAACGCCATCCGCCGCTTCAAGCGCCCCGACTACATCGCCCACCGCGACTTCACGCCGCTCCAGAAGCTGGCCGACGACTGCCTGCTCACCATCGGCCAGTCCCGCGCCGCCTGAACAGCTACCGGCGGCCCGGGGGTGGCCGGCTACTGGCTGGCGGTGACGCCGCCGTCGATGAAGATCACCTGGCCGGTGATGTAGCTGCCGGCCGGGGCGGCGAGGGCGATCACCTGGCCGGCCACCTCCAGCGGTTCGCCGATCCGGCCGAGCGGGTTGCGCTCCAGGATGAAGCGGCGGAATTCCTCGCGCTCCAGGTGCGGGCGGATGCGGTCGGACTGGATGAAGGTGGGGGCGACGCCGTTCACCGTGATGTTGTGCGGCGCCAGCTCCATCGCGTGCTGCTTGACCAGCATCGCCAGCCCGCCCTTGGTCGAGCAATAGGCCGAATAGCCCCGCCCGCGCAGCGCAAGCTGCGAGCGCACGGACAGAAGATGGATCTGGCGCCCGCCGCGGCCGGCGGCGATCTGCTGACGGGCCACCGCCTGGGCCAGGAACATCGCCGATTTCAGATTGGTGCGGTAGACCTCGTCGAAGGTCTCCTCCGTCACCTCCAGGAGCTTCTGCTCGCGCTGGATGCCGACACAGTTGACCAGCACGTCGATCGGCCCCAGCCGGGAGGCGGCGGCCTCGGTCGCGCGCTGGATCTCGTCAACCCGGGCGCCGTCGAGCGCCAGGGCCGTGGCCTCGCCGCCGGCGGCGACCAGCG
>CAZEQG010000654.1:0-1539 GCA_964514295.1 uncultured Alphaproteobacteria bacterium | reverse complement strand
CCAGCGCCGCCGCGTCGAGGCGCAGCACCGGCGGCGGCGGCCAGCCCATCTCGCGCGCCACCAGGCAGCCCAGCACCAGGATCGCGTCCACCTCGCCCAGCACCAGGGCGGCGGGGGCGAGCCCGGCATGGATCAGCTCCAGCATCACCGCGCTGGAGGAGGAGGAGCCGCGGGTGCGCCCCACCACCAGTACACGGCCGGCCAGCCGCGCCCCGGCCTGGGGATGGCGCGGATCGGCGATGGTGCCGGTCTGCGGGTCGACGCCGCCCCAGAAGCTGATCGGGGCGGTCAGGCGCAGCAGCGGGCCGGCAGCCTCGCCCGGCAGCAGCATCTCCCCGGTCAGCTCCATGACGCCTCGTCGCGCCGCACCCGTCCGGCGACCGCACTCTCAACGCAGTCGGCGAGGCTGCCGAACACGGTGTCCCAGCCGGTGGTGCCGGGGGCGTAATGGGCGAACTTGGCCGAATTGGTCATCAGCACCCCGCCGCCCGGCGGCAGGATCGGCGTCACCACGACGCAGGTGTCGGCGACGATCACGATGTTCTGGGCTTCGAGCGCCCGGCGGTCCAGCGCCGGCACCAGGTCGCGGCGCGTGCAGGCATAGATCGGCACGCGCGCCCGCCGGCCGGCCAGCAATGCCGACAGGGCGGCAAACTCGGCGGCCGAAAAATGCGGGCTGCCAAGGGCGACGGCATCGATCGCCCCCTCGGGCGGCACCGTCGACAGGCGGTCGCGGGCCTGGCGCAGCATCGAGGGATCAAGCGCGATCACCCGCTCCGGCGGCAGCCCGGCGAAGGCGGTGGCCTGGTCGGGGGCCTCCGGCGTGCGGCCGATCACGTGGAACAGGCCGACGGCGCCGGTGGAGGCGGCCGCCGCCCCCAGCGCCTTGAGCCGGTCCTCCGACAGGTCGCCCGGCAGACCCGCGACCGCCGCCACGCTCTCCCCGATCTCCGCCCCCAGCCAGGCGCCCAGCACCGGATAGAGGCTGTCTTCGGCGAGCAGCCGGGCGGACAGGCCGCCGGCCTCCACCAGCACCCGCGCCCGCCGGTTCTCGGCCAGGTGCAGGCCGCAGGCCGGGGCCAGCCCAGCGATGGCGCAGGCGGCGTCCAGGAAGTCGCCGTAGCGGTTGCTGCGGGCGCCCAGCACGGAGTTCACGAAGGCAACGGCATTGCTCTCGCCCCAGGCGACATCGCTGCCGGCGGCGGGGCGGTGGCCGGCCTGATAGGGCGCGCAGGTCCAGGTCGGGCGGCAGCCGATGGCGACATAGGCATCCATCATCCGCCGCGCCATCGCCCGCCGCCCGGCATCCCCGCCGACCCGGCCGGGATGGAGCAGGTCGAGCGCCCCCACATTGAGCGTGGTCGGCACCGCCACCCTGGCCCCCTCGGCCGCCAGCCGCTCGGCGAAGAACACGCCCGAATCGCCGTGATAGAGGCAGCCATCGACATGGGCCGAGGCCACCGGCAGCAGGCGCCTGGCGCCGAGCAGCCGGCCGGTCTCGGCGACCAGCCGCAGGGCCAGGGCGGCGGCCGGCCCGTC
>CAZEQG010000653.1:0-1544 GCA_964514295.1 uncultured Alphaproteobacteria bacterium | reverse complement strand
CACCCTGAGCCCCCTCATCCCGAGCCTGTCGAGGGACGAAGGGGGAGGCGGCCGCGCGGGTGGCGGGCGGCCGCTTCAGAGGCCCCTTGCCATCACCGCGGCCAGCCGGCGGGCGAAGGCCTTGGGGTCGGGCAGCGGTTCGCCTTCCAGGATGCGGGCCTGGTCGAGCAGCAGGAAGGCGGCGTCGGTGAGATCGGCCGCGGCGCCCTTCTCCTTCACCGTGGCGGCCAGGGCGCGGATCAGCGCGTGGCCGGGGTTCACCTCCAGGATGCGGGCGGCCGTCTTCTCCACCTGCCGGTGCTGGCGCAGCAGCCGCTCAAGGTGCATGTCGATGTCGCCCTCGGCGGCGATCAGGCAGCAGGCGCTGTCGGTCAGCCTTTCGGAGGCGCGCACGTCCTTCACCGCATCCTTCAGGGTGAGCTTCAGCAGCGCGATCAGCGCGTCGGCCTCCGCGGCCGGCGGGGCCTCCGCCGCCGCACCGCCCTTGATCGCCGAAAGCTCGGCCGCGCCCTTGGTGACCGAGCGGATCGGCTTGCCCTCATACTCGCCGATGGCGGTGGTCCAGAACTCGTCGATCGGGTCGGTGAGGTAGAGCACCTCCACCCCCTTGGCCCGGAAGCCTTCGAGCTGCGGGCTGTCGGCCAGCGCCGCCAGATCGTCGCCGGCGATGGTGTAGATAGCCTCCTGACCCTCCTTCATCCGTCCGGCATAGTCGGCGAGCGACGACCAGCCCTCGGCGGCGGAGCTGCGGAAGCGGGCCAGCTTGAGCAGCTGGGCGCGGGTCTCCCCGTCCTCGCTGTAGAGCCCCTCCTTCAGGACCGCCCCGAAGGCCTCCCAGAAGGCGGCATAGCGGGCCGGCTCCTTCTCCGCCTCCCGGGCCAGCTCGGCCAGCACGCGCTTGACGATGCCGGCCTGGATCTTGCGCAGCACCGGGTTCTTCTGCAGCATCTCGCGGCTGACATTCAGCGGCAGGTCCTCGGAATCGATCACCCCCCGCAGGAAGCGCAGATAGGCCGGCAGCAGATCCGGGCAGTCATCGGTGATGAACACGCGCCGGACATAGAGCTTCACCGCCGCCTTGCGCTCGGGGTTGAACAGGTCGAAGGGCCGGCGGGTCGGCACGAACAGCAGGCCCGTGTACTCGATCATCCCCTCGGCCCGCCAATGCAGGGTCAGCCAGGGCTCGTCGAAGGCATGGGCGGCGTGGCGGTAGAACTCGGTGTACTGCTCGCCGGTGATGTCGGACTTCGGCCGGGTCCACAGGGCGCTGGCGCGGTTCACGGCGGCACCGTCGAGCAGCACCGGCACCGCGATGTGGTCGGAATAGGTGCGCACGATGTGCTTCAGGCGCTCGGGCTCGAGAAACTCCCCGGCGTCCTCGCGCAGGTGCAGCGTGATCGTGGTGCCGCGCCCGTCGCGCACCGCCGGCGCGATGCGGTAGCTGCCCTTGCCGTCGGACTCCCAGCGATGGGCCTCGGCCTCGCCGGCCTTGCGGCTGGTCACGCTGACCCTGTCGGCCACCATGAAGGCCGAATAGAAGCCGA
>CAZEQG010000652.1:0-1553 GCA_964514295.1 uncultured Alphaproteobacteria bacterium | reverse complement strand
GCCGTCTTGCTCGCCGCCACCCGCCTATGGGCTCGGTTTGAGTCCACGACCTAGGCCCGCCAGCGGCCGGCGGCGGCATCGTCGGCCGCATTGGCGGCGACCCAGCGCTCGCCCTCCGGCGTCTCCTCCAGCTTCCAGAAGGGCGCCCGGGTCTTCAGATAGTCCATCAGGAACTGGCAGGCGGCAAAGGCCGCCTCCCGGTGCGGCGAGGCGCAGCCGACCAGCACGATGCGATCGCCCGGCAGCAGCCGGCCATAGCGATGGACCACCAGGCTCGCCTGCAGCGGCCAGCGCGCCATGGCCTCGGCCTCGATGCGGGCCAGTTCGCGCTCGGTCATGCCGGGGTAATGTTCCAGCGTCATGGCGCTGACCGACCCGTCGGCGGCCAGATCTCGCACCAGGCCGACGAAGCTGACGACGGCGCCGATATCGGTGCGCCCGGCAGTCAGCCCCGCCAGCTCGGCGCCGACATCGAAATCCTCGCGCTGCACCCGGATCACCGGGTCAGCCCCCGGTGACCGGCGGGAACAGCGCCACCTCGTCGCCCGGCCGCAGCGGGTGGTCGGCGCCGACATGCACCTGGTTCACCGCCACCTTCACCACCCCGGGCTCGGCCAGGGCGGCGGCATGGCCCGGGCCGCGGCCCGGCAGCCAGGCCAGCAGATCGGCGACGGTGGCAATCTCGGCCGGCAGCACCAGCTTCTCCTCGCCGACGCCGACGCGCTGGCGCAGCCAGGCGAACCACAGGAGCGTGATCGGCGCCCGGGTCTCGGCAGTCATAGACGTACCTCGCTGAAGGGCAGGAATGGCACCATGGTGCCGGGCTCCAGCCGGGTCAAGGGCTCGGCCAGCTCGACCAGCCCATCGGAGCCGATCAGCGAGGACAGGAGCCCGGCCCCATCGCGCGGGAACTTGTGGGCGACCAGCGCGCCATCGCCATCGCGCTGCAGCCGGCAGCGCACATACTCCCGCCGGTCCGGCTTCTTGCGGTAGTCGAAACCGGCGCGCACGGCATAGAGCACGGGCTCGGGCTCGGCCGCCCCGGCCAGCCGCAGCACGATCGGCCGCGCCACCTTCAGGAAGGTGACCATGACGGCGGCCGGGTTGCCCGGCAGGCCAAGGAACGGCACCGCCCCGACCTGGCCCACCGCGACCGGCCGGCCGGGCTTGATCGCCAGCCGCCAGACATGGAGCCGCCCCTGCGCCTCCACCGCCGCCTTCACGTGATCCTCCTCGCCGGTCGACATGCCGCCGGAGGTGACGATCACATCGGCCCGCGCCGCCGCCTCCGCCAGGGCGCCGGCGATCGCCTCGCGGCGGTCGGGCAGGATGCCAAGATCGCTCACCTCGCAGCCCAGCCCGGTCAGCAGCGCCGCCAGCACCGTGCGGTTGGCATCGTAGATGGCACCGGGCGGCAGCGCCGTGCCCGGCTCCCGCAGCTCGTCGCCGGTGGAGAAGATGGCGACCGCGAGCGGCCGGCGCACCGGCAGGTGGGTGATGCCCTGGGCGGCGCACAGGCCGAGGTCCTGCGGCCTGAGGCGGCGGCCGGCCGA
>CAZEQG010000651.1:0-1555 GCA_964514295.1 uncultured Alphaproteobacteria bacterium | reverse complement strand
GCCATTCGGCGGCGATGGCGGCGGCCAGTGCCGGCGCCGGCACCGCCAGCACGGCCTTCAGCGGCGTGCGCACCGGCCGGCCGTCGAGCAGGATGCGGCCGTCCGCCGCCACCGCCTCGCGGTAGAAGCGTTTCATGTGCGGGCCAGCAGATGAGCCAGGAGTGCCGGATAGTCGGCGGCAACGAAGCTGGCGCCCGCACCCTCCAGCGCCGCCGGCGGGTGATAGCCCCAGGCGACGCCAATGCCGGTGACCGCGGCGTTGCGCGCCATCTCCAGGTCGAAGGTGGTGTCGCCCACCATGGCGGTGCGTTCCGGCGGCACCCCGGCCTCGGACATCGCCATTTCCAGCATCGCCGGGTGTGGCTTGCCCGGCCCGTCATCGGCCGTTATCCGGGTGACGAAGCGGTGCAGCAGCCCGTGATGGCCGAGCACGGCGTCGAGCCCGCGGCGCCCCTTGCCGGTGGCGATGCCCATCAGCACCCCGCGCGCGTCCAGCGCGTCCAGGGCCTCGACCACGCCCGGGAACAGCGGCTCCAGGTAGCCCGGCTGGTGGCGCTGGGCCACGAAGGCGTCGCGGTAGGCCTGGACCAGCGCGTCACGGAACCTGGCTTCGGGCGGGCGGACCAGGCCGGCGATCATCTCGGGCAGCGGCAGGCCGATGCCGCGCCGGATCGCCGCCGCCTCGCGCCGCTCCAGCCCGACCCGGTCGAAGGCGGCATGCATGGCGGCGACGATGTGGTGCTGGCTGTCCACCAGCGTGCCGTCGCAGTCGAACACCACGAGCTGCAGGCGCTGGCCGCTCACAGGAAGGGGTCCCGCGGCCGGCCGTCCAGCCCGAGCGCCGCCAGGGTCTGGCGGAAATGCGGCGGCAGCGGCGCCTCGACCGCGATCGGCCGGCCCGACGGGGCGGTCAGCCGGATCGCCCTTGCGTGCAGGTGAAGCTGGCGCGCCACCCCTTCCATTTCCAGCCGGGCCGCCGCCCCGCCATATTTGCCGTCGCCCAGGATCGGCGTGCCGAGGGCGGCCAGATGCGCCCGGATCTGGTGCGTGCGCCCGGTCACCGGCCGGCAGGCGACCAGGGCCGCGCGGTCGGCGATCTGGTCCAGCACCACATATTCGGTGACCGCCCGGCGGCCTTCCTCGGCATCGACCGCCACCCGCTCGCCGGCCCGCCCCGGCAGCTTCGCCAGCGGCGCGTCGATGCGGCCCTCGCGCGGCTTCGGCACGCCGACGGTGACGGCGAGATAGACCTTTGTCGTCTCCTTGCGGGCGAAGGCGCGGGTCAGCCAGCCGGCGGCGGCTACGGTGCGGGCCAGCAGGATCACGCCGCTGGTGTCGCGGTCCAGGCGGTGCACCAGGCGCGGCCGCTCGGCGGCCTCGAAGGCCAGCGCGTCCAGCATCCCGTCCAGGTGCTTCTCGGTCTTGGTGCCGCCCTGCACGGCAAGCCCGGCCGGCTTGTCGAGCGCGATCACCTCGGCGTCGCGGTAGAGCACGCGCCGGCGCAGCGCCTCGGCCTCGCGCGGGTCGCTGCGGGGGGCGGCCTTCGGTGCCGGCC
>CAZEQG010000650.1:0-1556 GCA_964514295.1 uncultured Alphaproteobacteria bacterium | reverse complement strand
AGGCGTTGATCAGGCCGGCGGCGGCGATGATGGCGGTGCCGTGCTGGTCGTCATGGAACACCGGAATGTCCATCACCTCGCGCAGGCGCTGCTCGATGATGAAACATTCCGGGGCGCGGATGTCTTCCAGGTTGATGCCGCCGAAGCTGGGGCCGAGCAGGCGGACGCAGGCGATGGAGGCGTCCACGTCGCGGGTGTCGACCTCCAGGTCGATGCCGTCGACATCGGCGAAGCGCTTGAACAGCACCGCCTTGCCCTCCATCACCGGCTTGGAGGCGAGGGCGCCGAGGTCGCCCAGGCCGAGCACCGCGGTGCCGTTGGAGATCACTGCCACCAGATTGCCGCGGGCCGTGTAGTCGTAGGCGCTCGCCGGGTCCTTCTGGATCTCCAGGCAGGGCACCGCCACCCCGGGCGAATAGGCGAGAGACAGGTCGCGCTGGGTGGTCAGCGGCTTGGTGGGGGTGACCTCGATCTTGCCCGGCCGCCCCATGCGGTGGAAGTCCAGCGCCTCGGCGTCGGTAATGCGTCCTTGCGTGCCCATCTCGCGTCTCGTCCCGGATTGCGTTCGCTTTGCCGGCAGTAGAGCAGGGATTGGGCAGCGCGCAAAGCATGCTATGGGGGTGGCATGAGCGGCGAAGCCACCCCCATGCTGGCGCATTTCCTGGCCGTGAAGGCCGAGCATCCGGACTGCCTGGTGTTCTACCGGATGGGCGATTTCTACGAGATGTTCTTCGAGGACGCGGTGACGGCCGCGGCCGCCCTCGGCATCACCCTGACCAGCCGCGGCCAGCATGAGGGCCGCGACGTGCCGATGGCCGGCGTGCCGGTGCACTCCTATGAAGGCTATCTCGCCCGGCTGGTCCGCCAGGGCTTCAGGGTGGCGATCTGCGAGCAGACCGAAAGCCCGGCCGAGGCGCGGCGGCGCAAGGCGCTGGTGCGGCGCGAGGTGGTGCGCGTCGTCACCGCCGGCACCCTGACCGAGGACGGGCTGCTCGATGCCCGCCGCCACAACCGCATCGTCGCCCTGGCGGAGGCCGGCGGCGCCCTGGCCCTCGCCCATGTCGAGGTCTCGACCGGCGATCTCGCGGCCGAGGCGGTGGCGCCCGGCGACCTCGCGGCGGCGCTGGCGCGGCTGTCGCCGGCTGAACTGCTGCTGCCGGAGCGGCTGCTGCAATCGGCCGATCACCTGTCCCTGTGGGCCGAGTGGAAGGCGCAGATCGTGCCCCTGCCGAACAGTCGTTTCGATAGCGTATCAGGTGCCAGGCGCCTTGGCGAACTGTTCGCTGTGGCGACGCTGGACGGCTTTGCCGCCTTCACCCGCAGCGAAGTCTCCGCCCTTGGCGCCGTCGTCGACTATGTGGCGCTGACCCAGGCGGGCCGGCTGCCCTTTCTGAAGCCGCCGCAGCGCATCGAGGCCGGGGCCAGCCTGGCCATCGATGCCGCCACCCGGCGCAACCTCGAAATCCTGCGCAGCCTGTCGGGCGAGCGCGCCGGCAGCCTGCTGGCCGCCGTCGACCGCACGCTGACCGGGGCCGGCGCCCGGCTCCTGGCCGACC
>CAZEQG010000649.1:0-1561 GCA_964514295.1 uncultured Alphaproteobacteria bacterium | reverse complement strand
GAGCCGCCGGAAAGCCAGCCCGCGCCGGGCGCCGCGGCCGCCCGGCTGGCGGCCCTGCTGGGTGCCTGAACCGGCGCCGCTGGAGCGGGCCCTACTGGAGTGGCCCTACTGGAGCAGGCCCTACTGGAGCGGCCCCTACTGGAGCGGTCTGGGCGCCTCCTCCTCCGGCGGGCTGACGCCGGTCGGCGAGGCCTGGTGATGGATCAGCCGCCAGGCCCGGTGCTCGCGCACGAACAGGTTGGTGGCAACCAAGGTGGCACTCTCGATCACCTCGAAGCAGGTGACGATGCCGATCTCGCCGACGATCACCGCCCGCGGCGCCCGGCAGGCGATGCGCGGGGATTGCGGATTGCCGAGGATGCCCTGCCAGCTTTCCATCACCACCGCGCGGCCGTGCAGGGGCGGCCAGCCCGGGTGCACGCATTGCACCGGGTGGCGGGCCGACCAGATGGCCGACATGGCGGACAGGTCGCGGGCCGCAAAAGCGTCGTAGAACGCTTCATTGGCAAACAGGATGGCGTTTTCCTCGGACATCGGCGCATGCTAGTCGCTGGTGCCCGCGACCGCAAAGGAACACCGGCCGTGACCGCCGACACCCCCGCCCCGGCGGCGGAGACCACCGCCTATCACCTCACCCTTTCGGACCTGACCTTCGACATGCGCATCGGCGTGAACCCCAACGAGAGCGAGCCGCAGCCGGTGCGCCTGGCGGTCAGCCTGGAGATGGTGCCGCAGCGCCTGCCCCAGCATGATGCCATCGCCGGCGTCTTTTCCTATGACCGCATCGCCGATCTGGCGCGCGGACTTGCCGCCGAAGGGCATGTCGGCCTGGTCGAGACCTTCGCGCAGCGCCTTGCCGACCGGCTGCTGGCCGACCGCCGGGTGGCCGCCGCAACGGTGCGGCTGGAAAAGCTGCGGGCGCGGGCCGACGCCGTGGTGGGCTGCACCGTGACACGCCGGCGGAGCGGGCCGTGAGCGCGCCGCCGCTGCTGGAGGATGCCGCCATCGCCGCGGCGCTTGCCGGACTTCCCGGCTGGTCCAGGGACGGGCGCTGCATCTGCGCCACCTTCCGCACCACCGGCTGGAAATCCACCATGATGGTGGCCAACGCGATCGCCGCCCTGGCCGAATGCGCCTGGCACCACCCCGAACTTGTCCTGCGCTATGCCGAGGTAACGGTGCGGCTGGAAACCCATGACGCCGGGGGCGTCACCGGGCGCGACATCGATCTCGCCCGGGCCATCGCCGCGCTTTTCGACCAGAAGATGCCGCCCGGCCACGCCCTGCTGGCGCCGTGAGCCCGGTGCTGCTGGCGCTCGGCGCCAATCTGGGTGACCGGCTGGCGGCGCTGCGCGCTGCCCTTGCCGGCATCCGGCAATGGGTCGCGGTCGGCGCCGTGTCGACGGTCTACGAGACCGATCCCCGCTACGTCACCGATCAGCCGAAATTCCTCAACGCCTGCCTGGCCGGCGAGACGGCGCTGCCGCCGGCGGCGCTGCTGGCGCGGCTGAAGGCGCTGGAGACCGCGATCGGCCGCCGCCCCGGGCAGCGCCACGGCCCG
>CAZEQG010000648.1:0-1579 GCA_964514295.1 uncultured Alphaproteobacteria bacterium | reverse complement strand
CGCCGCCACCGAGGCCGCGATTGCCGCCGCCGCGCCGGCGGTGCCGAGACCGGCCCCACGCAGGAACGACCGCCGGTCCAGCGCCGTCTTTTCCGTCTTCGCGTCCATGGTCAGACCCTCCTCCAACCGAAACCGATGCCTAGGCGGCAAGGGCAAAGCCCTCGCCTTCGAGTTCGACGAAAAGCCGGCCGATGGTGCCGACCGGCCGGTAGAACACGGCGGCCTGCGCCGCCTCCAGATCAGCGAAGAACCGCCCGGCCCAGGGGGCGATGTGGCGGTCGAAGAACTCCTGCTGGCGCGCCAGATCGGCCCGGGTGCCAAGTTCCCCGGTGATCAGCGCCGCCATCACCTCGCAGAGTGCGGCGATATGGTCTTCCGGCTCGCTCACCGCCTCCTGCCGGGCGAGGCCCAGCACGGCGAGGTCGCCACGCAGCCGGGCCAGCGGCTTCTCATGCAGGAATCCGGTCAGATAGTAGGAGGCAAAGGGCAGCAGCTCGCCATGCCCGACGCCGATGAAGAGCGCGAAATGCTCGTCCCGCACCGCCTCCGCCGTGGTCGCCCGGGCGGCGGCGGCCAGCGCGTCGATCGCGCGGCCGATCGGCGTCTCGTCGCCCAGCAGCCGGCCGAGGCCGGACAGGGTGGCCGCATCCGGCGGCCCCCGCAGCACCGTGGCCAGAAGCTGGTAGACCTGCGCGCGCAGCAGCTCCTCCTCCTCTGGCCCGCCCGGGCCGGGCCGGCTGTCGGCGAAGAAGTCGTTCGGCTGCACCTTGCCTTGCGTGGCCGCGGTGATCTGCGCGAGGGTCGCCGGCTCCGGCATCGTGGCGCCCGAGATCAGGCGCGACACGGTCGAGGGCGCCCGCCCGATGCGGGACGCGAACTCGGTCACGGTCAGCCCGTGGCTATCGAGGTATTCCCTCAGACGCATCCGCCCTGCACCGGCCCGCCCGTGGTTGATCCACGATCCAGGCCTCTCCTCCACGTTCGCGGCATTGCATGTCGTGCACGTCCGCTTGACCGCAGAATTGCATCATGTGCAACGGGCCGTCAACCCCATAGAGGCCCGGGATTGCACCCTTCAGCCTTGATTTTCCTGATCTTTGTTGCACTGCACAGGCAATTCAGACGCGCTCGCAACTTTGGCCGCCGCCTCACCGCCGGCCTCCGCAGGCGGGCCGTGGTCGCTGCCCTTCCCGTCCGGCGGCGGACCGGCGGCGGGCGGCACATCACCGGTGGGCGGCACATCGCTGGCAGCCGGCGGCGCCTCCTCGTCCAGGAAGCCCCGGCCCACCTTGTAGGCCGTGCGCACGGTCTCGGCGATCGTTGGCATGGTGTAGTCGAGATTGTGGATGTCGAGCGGGTCGGGCGCGGCGAAGGCGGGATCGGCCGTCCACAGCTTGCGCAGGGCCTGCTGGCGCAGGGCCTCCGGCACCCGCGGGTCCATGAAGGGGCGGTAGTCGGAGTCGAGGGTGAGGTCCTCCACCTTCGGCAGATGCGCCAGCGCCGCTTCCGTGCCCGAGTCTTCTGCCGTGCTGCTGCTGCCCGGCACGGCCGGCGCCACCGCCACGGCCGGCGGCGGCGC
>CAZEQG010000647.1:0-1586 GCA_964514295.1 uncultured Alphaproteobacteria bacterium | reverse complement strand
GGCGGCGAGCGCGCGGGCCAGCGGATGGCGGCTGGCGGCGGCCAGCGAGGCGGCAAGGTGAAGGTCCCGGGCGGTGCGGGCGGGATCGTCGAGCAGCACGGGCCGGCCTTCGGTCAGGGTGCCGGTCTTGTCGAACACGATGGTGTCGGCCTCGGCCAGCCGCTCCAGGGCGGTGGCGCTCTTCAGCAGCACGCCGCGGCGCATCAGCCGGCCGCAGGCCACCACCTGCACCGCCGGCACCGCCAGGCCGAGGGCGCAGGGGCAGGTAACGATCAGCACCGCCGCGGCCACCAGCAGGGCCTGATGGAAGGCGGCGCCGGCGATGATCCAGCCGGCGAAGGCGGCCAGCGCCAGCAGATGGACGACCGGCGCATAGAGCCTGGCCGCCCGGTCCGCCAGCACGACATGGCGGGCGCGGCCCTGCTCGGCGGTCTCCATCAGCCGCACGATCTCGGCCAGCAGCGTCCCCTCGCCGATCGCGGTTACCCGCAGTGTAAGCGGCGCCTCAAGGTTCATGGTGCCGGCATGCACTGCCGTTCCCGGCCCCGCCGCCTCGGGCAGCGATTCGCCGGTCAGCGCCGAGGTGTCGACGGCCGAACGGCCGCGGGTGACGATGCCGTCGGCCGGGATGCTTTCGCCCGCCGCCACCAGCAGCAGGTCGCCGACGACGACGCGGCCGAGCGGCACCACCTCCTGCCCGCTGCCGGTCAGGCGGGTCGCCGCCTTCACGCGCAGGCCCAGCAGATGGGCGGCGGCGGCCCGCGCCCGGCCACGTGCCCTGGCATCGAGGTAGCGCCCCGCCAGCAGGAAGAACAGCAGCGACACCCCGGCGTCGAAATAGGCGTGCTCGCCGCCGCGCAGCGTCTCGAACACGCTGATGCCCGCGGTCAGCAGCAGGCCCACCGTGATCGGCACGTCCATGCCGAGCCGGCCGGCCCGGATCGCGCCGAGCGCCCCGGTGAAGAAGGGACGGCCGGCATAGGCGATGGCGGGCAGCGCGATCAGGGCCGAGATCCAGTAGAACAGCGTCCGGGTGGCCGGCCCCATGTCCTCGACCAGCCCGGTCCACACCCCGACCGACAGCAGCATCACATTGCCGGCGGCAAAGCCTGCCACCGCCAGCGCCCGCAGCAGCGCCGCCTCCTCGTCCGCGCCGGCGGCCTGCATGCGCTCGGCCTCGAACGGCACGGCGCGGAAGCCCAGCCCGTCGAGCCGCTGGATGAATTCCTCGGTCCGCTCGGCCGGCCCGTCCCAGGCCAGTGCCAGGCGGCGGGTGGTGAAGTTGACTCGCGCCCGGACCACGCCGGGCAGCCGGCCGAGCGTGCGCTCGATGCGCTGCACGCAGGCGGCGCAATGGATGCCCTCGACCAGAAGCTGGGCGGTGTGCGTGGTCATCGCCCGCGCTGCCTGCGCTGCCCGCGCGGCCCGTGTCGGTGGCGGCCGGCCGCGGTCATGGCAGGGTCACCCGGGTCAGGGTCTGGTGCCGGTCGCCGCCGCGGGTGATGGTGATGTCAAGCTCCCACAGCCCGGGCTGGGCCTCAGGCAGGGCGGCGGTCCACCGGCCGGGGCCGGCGGGCGTGAAGGCG
>CAZEQG010000646.1:0-1589 GCA_964514295.1 uncultured Alphaproteobacteria bacterium | reverse complement strand
CGCCAGCACCGCGCTCCGGCGCCCCTCGGCATCGCGCAGGATCACCCGGCGGCGGCCCTGGTCTGAGGTGTCCAGCCGCTCGATCCGCCGGCCCTCGGCGTCGCGCAGGACCAAGCTGTCGGCGGCCGCCCCGACGGGCGCCCCGGGGCCGGCGAGGGCAAGGGCGACCAGCGGGATGACGGCAAGGTGGCGCATGCCAACCCCCTTTCCGGCCGGTCCGGCGCCTCCGGCAGCGGCTGGCTAGCGGCGGACCGAACTCAGCAGCGACTTCAGCTCCAGCAGCTCGGACAATACATCACGCATCGCCCCGGTATCGCGCGACGCCGGGGCCGCAGCCGGCTGCAGCGCCAGTTCGGCGGGCAGTTCCGCCTCGCCCTCCGCCGGCTCCTCCGCCGCCCCTTCGCGCCCCAGCAGCCCGTCCTTCAGCAGGCGCTGCACGCCCTTGATGGTGTAGCCCTCGCCATAGAGCAGCGCCCGGATGCGGCGCAGCAGCTCTACATCCTCTGGCCGGTAATAGCGCCGCCCGCCGCCGCGCTTCAGCGGCCTGATCTGGGCGAACTTCGTCTCCCAGAAGCGCAGCACATGCGGCGGCACGTCAAGATCGACGGCAACCTCGCTGATGGTGCGGAAAGCCGCCGCCGACTTGCCGGCGCGCCTGCCGCCGCCATCCTCACCGCCATCCTCGGCCGCCATGCCTGTCAGCCCCGGCTGCCATCCGGGTTGATCCGGTTCTTCAGCACATGGGAGGGCCGGAACACCAGCACCCGGCGCGGCAGGATCGGCACCTCCTCGCCGGTCTTGGGATTGCGGCCGATGCGCTGGCCCTTGCTGCGCACCGAAAAGCTGCCGAAGGAGGAGATTTTCACCATCTCGCCGCGGGCCAGCGAATCGACGATCTCCTCCAGCACGGTCTCGACCAGGGTCGCGGATTCATTCCGCGACAGCCCGACCTCCTGATAGACGGCCTCGCTCAGGTCGGCGCGCGTGACGGTACGTTCGGACATCCTGCCCTCCCCTTCATGCAGCACCGTAAGTTAGGCTGGCAAACCCGTCAATATCAACGGGATGACGGCATTCCTTGAAGTAGGATGCCGAACAAGCCCCGGAATCGCCTAGATCCGCACCAGACCGGCGCCCCAGGCAAGCCCGCCGCCGATCGCCTCCAGCACCACGAGATGGCCCGGACGGATGCGGCCGTCGCCCATGGCCTCGGCCAGCGCCAGCGGCACCGAGGCGGCCGAGGTGTTGGCGTGGCGGTCCACCGTGACCACCACCTTCTCGGGCGGCAGGCGGAAGCGCTGGGCCATGCCGTCGATGATCCGGCGGTTGGCCTGGTGCGGCACCAGCCAGTCGACATCGGCGCTGGACAGGCCATTGGCGGCCAGCGCCTCGTCCACCACCTCGGCCAGCTTCACCACGGCGTGGCGGTAGACCTCCTTGCCCTGCATGCGGACATGGCCGACCGTGCCGGTGCTGCCCGGCCCGCCATCGACATAGAGGATGTCGCGCTCGCGCCCGTCCGTATGGAGATGCGTCGACAGCACGCCGCGCGGCCGCGCCCCGCCGGCCGCCGCCTCTGCCCGCAGCAC
>CAZEQG010000645.1:0-1598 GCA_964514295.1 uncultured Alphaproteobacteria bacterium | reverse complement strand
CCCGGCCGCCAGTGCCGCGGCGGGGGCGGCGGCGCCGTCGGCCAGCGCATGGGTAACTGCCGTCGCCACCACCACCACCGCGGCGACGCGCAGATACTGCATCAGTGCCACGATGCGCGTGTCGGCGCCGTAGTTCTGCGACACCGCGACGATGGCGCCGGCCATGCCGGGCAGGCTGCCCCAGGCGGCCGCATCGCCCGGCAGATGGCGCGAGCGGGCGGCGACCCAGCCGGCGAAGGCGCTGAAGGTCAGCGTCAGCGTGACCAGCCCCAGGAGCAGGGGCCAGTCGCCGGCAAGCTCGGCCAGCAGCCCGGGCGAGAGCGCGCGCGCGATCTGGCAGCCGATCAGCCCCTGGGCGAAGAAGAAGGCGCGGCGGGGTACCCGTACGGTGCCGCCGGCAAGCCCGAAGCCGACGCCCACGGCCATCGAGCCGATCAGCAGCGCCGAGGGGATGCCCGACCAGTCGAGCAGCCGCGACACCACCACCGACAGCACGGCCAGCGCCAGCCATTGCAGCGGCAGGCCGAGCGCGGCGAGGCCGCCAGGCGGGGAGGGTGCGGGGGTCACCGCCGACATGGCGCCTCAGGCGCCCGCCACGCGCATCTCCTCGGGCACCACCCTGCCATGCTCGACGATGGTGCGGCCGTCGAGGAACAGGCTGCAGTCGCGCATCGGCATGTCGAGATGGCAGGCGGTGTCGTTGCTGCCGCCGAGTTCGGTGTTGGGGCCGAGGGAGAACAGCACGTTGCCGTAGAAGGCGAGCCCGTTCACCCCGATCTCGCGGTCCAGGGTGCGGGTCGCCGCCATGTGATGCCACTTGGCCTTGTGGTTCAGGCCCCAGCCGATATGCGAGATGGCCTTGGCGCGGGGATCGTTGAAGCTGTCGATGTAGTGGCTGAGCAGGGTCGCATCCATGCCCTCGCCTTCGATCGCCACCACATGGCCGGCCTCGATGGTCAGCTTCACCGGCGACTGCACGTAGCGGCGGAAGGCGTTCACGATGTCGCCCGGCATCAGCACCACGGTGCCCTCGACCGCGCCGTCATTGCCTTGCGTCAGCAGGAAGCCGGACGGGAAATGGTCCCACCGCCCGGGGGTGTCGGTGAAGCCGTATTCCGTCATCACCGGGTACTGGCCGAGCTTGTATGTCACATCGGTGCCGTGCGGGGAGGTGAAGCGCAACTCCCGGGCACTGGCCAGCAGAGCTGCGCCATGCTCCACCCGCCGGCGCAGGTCCTGGTCGGGGAACATCTGGCGCAGCACCTCGACCGGCTCCACCACCAGCAGCATGCGGGTGCCGGTGGCGGTGATCTCGTTCTGCTCGTGCGAGAACAGCATGCCCATCAGGTCGATCACGATGTCCGCCTGCTTCAGCGCCTCGATCGCCGGGCGGTTGCCGGCGATCGCCGTGCGGCCGGCCATCCGCCGCGGATCGCCGCCGGCCCGGGCCGGCAGGTTGAGGTGGAAGGCGGTGGCGCCGATCTCGCGCGCGGCGGTCAGGAAGGCCTGCGCGTAGTCGGCACGGATCTCCCCCTCCGAGGCCACCGCCACCACCTCCTCCGGTCCCACCCGGCAGAGTTCCAGCTCCTGCCGGAACA
>CAZEQG010000644.1:0-1600 GCA_964514295.1 uncultured Alphaproteobacteria bacterium | reverse complement strand
GTCGAGACCGACATCCGGATCAGCCAGGCCCGGCGCCTGGCGGCCGAGGAGGCGGCGAGGGAGGCCAAGGCCGCCGCGACCGCGGCGGTCGACCAGGTGGGACGCGAGCGCGGCATCAGCCGCGATCTGGTCGAGCTGATCAAGGCCCAGATCCTGGGTGTCAGGCCCGAGGGTGCAACGCCGGCGGGTGCCGGCCCCGCGCCGGCTGGAGCGCCGGCATGATCGAGAGGGCCGCCGCTCCGGCCGGCATCACCATGGCCGAATGGGCGGCGCTTCGCCGCGATGCCATGTGGAGCCTGCCCGCGAGCCTGACCGCCCGCACCCTGCCCGAAGTACTGCTGCGCTATCAGGCCAGCGCCTTCGCCCTGCTTGAAACAGCCAAGGTGTTGTTCTGGGAAAAGTCGCGGCGCATTGGTGCGACCTGGGGCATCGCCGCCTTTGCCGTGCTGCTGTCGGGCCGCCGCCGCTCCGATCGGGGCATGGACACGCTGTACATCGGCTACGCCAGGGATCTGGCACGAGAATTCATCGATGCTTGCGGCATGTGGGCGCGCGCCTTCCTGCGCGCGGCGGCGGAGGTCGATGAATTCCTGTTCAGCGAACAGGCCGAGGGCGGTGCCGACCGCAGCATCCAGGCATACCGCATCCGGCTGGCCAGCGGCTTCGAGATCGTGGCCCTCAGCTCGGCGCCGCGCACCCTGCGCGGCCGGCAGGGATTCTGCGTCATCGACGAGGCGGCCTTCCACGACGATCTGGCGCAAGTGCTGAAGGCCGCCCTCGCCTTCCTGATCTGGGGTGGTCTGGTACTGGTCATCAGCTCACACAACGGGGTGCAGAACCCCTTCAATGAGGAGCTGGAGCTGATCAAGAACGGCGGCAACCCCAAGCGGTATCATCATCTGAAGACGACCTTCGACGATGCGTTGATGGACGGGCTGTACCAGCGCGTCTGCCTGGTCACCGGCGAGACCTGGTCGCCCGAGCGGGAGAGCGTCTGGCGCGACGAGATCAGGGCCTACTATGCCGATGGCGCCGCCGAGGAGCTGGATTGCGTGCCCGAGGACGGTGCTGGCAGCCTGATCGCGCCCGAGTTGATCCACGCCGCCACCCACCCCGATGCCGGCGATCCCACCCGCTATGCCGGCGGCATCGCCTTCATCGGCAATGACATCGCGCGGGCGCCCAAGGGAGATCGCTGGGTGGCCACCGCCCTGGAGCGCGTCGGGGATGTGCTCTGGCTACGCGAAGAGCATGTCCGCCGTGGCATCCCCTTCGTCGAGCAGGACGAAATCATCGCCGACATGATGGGGCGCTATCGCGTCTCGCGGCTGGCGATGGACGAAACCGGCATCGGCTCCAAGCCCGTCGAAGACATGAAGCGGCAGCACGGCCAGATCAGGGTCGAAGGTGTCGTCTTCACCACCGATCGGAAGCTCGTGCTGGCCTCAGCCGCCAAGCGCGCCTTCGAGGATCGGCTGATCCGCATCCCGGACGATCCGACCTTGCGCAGCGACCTGCGCAAGGTGAAGTTCAAGGCAGGGCCGACAGGCGGCGCCCGGCTGATCGCCGAGCGCGACAGCACCGGTCACGCCGACCGCGC
>CAZEQG010000643.1:0-1601 GCA_964514295.1 uncultured Alphaproteobacteria bacterium | reverse complement strand
GGAGATGCGGACGCGCCGGCCGGCGGCCGGGGAGGCGGGCGCGGCGCTGTGGCTGGGGGTTGCGCTGTGGCTGGGGGTTGCGCTGTGGTTGGGGGCCGCGCCGTGGCTGGGGGCAGCGCTTCCGGGGGCATTTCCGGCGGCGCTGCCCACGGCGCTGCGCTCGGCATGCAGATAGCCGACGATGGCACCGACCGGCAGCACGGCGTCGAGGGCGGCCACCGGCTCCAGATAGCCCTCGCCATCGGCCTCCACCTCGGAGGCGATCTTGTCCGTCTCGATCGTGTAGACGGTCTCGCCCCTGGCCACCTTGTCGCCCGGCGCCTTCGCCCAGCCGACAAGCGTGCAGTCGGTCATCGTCAGGCCGAGCTTGGGGATGATGAGGGGGTGTGCCATGGCGGGCAGGCTCAGGCCAGCAGGTCGCGCACGGCCGCCGCGATCGAGGCCGCGCTGGGATTGAGGAAGGCCTCGAAGCCCTTGCCGAAGGGTGTGGGCGTGAAGGGCGGGGTGAGGCGGCGCACCGGCATGTCGAGATCGAAGAAGCTGCGGTCCATCAGCTCTGCCGCCACCTCCGAGCCAAAGCCGAAGGGCTTCAGCGAGGATGTCACGACCAGGGCGCGGTGCGTCCGGCTGACCGAGGCGGCGATGGTTTCCATGTCCAGCGGGCTGATCGTGCGCGGGTCGATCACCTCGATCTCGATGCCGTCGCGGGCCAACGCCTCGCCGGCTTCCAACGCCCGGCCCAGCATCAGCCCGCCCGCCACCACGGTGACGTCGCGCCCGGGTCGCTTCACCTCCGCCTGGCCGATCGGGATCAGGAATTCCTCGTCCTCGATTTCCTGCTTCATCCGGTGCAGCGCCAGGTGCTCGATGAACACCACCGGGTTGTCATCGCGGATCGCCGATTTCATCAGCCCCTTGGCGTCGCGCGGGGTGGCCGGCATGACGACCTTCAGCCCCGGCACATGCCCGACCCAGGACTCTAGGAGCTGGGAGTGATGCGGGCCGATGCCCATCTCCACCGCCGCAGCTGTCCGGATCACCAGCGGCACCCGGAAGGCGCCATTGTAGATGTAGTGCATCTTGGCGGCCTGGTTGGCGATCTGGTCCAGGCACAGGCCGAAGAAATCCATGAACATGATCTCTACGATCGGCCGCTTGCCGGTCATCGCGGCGCCGAGGCCGAGGCCGACGATGATCTCCTCGCTGATCGGCGTGTCGCGCACCCGCAAGGGGCCGAAGGCATCGAGCAGGCCGCGCGAGGCGCCGAAGGCACCGCCGGCCTTCGCCACATCCTCGCCGACCAGGAATACCGAGCCGTCGCGCTGCATCTCCTCGCGGATCGCGTCGACGATGGCCCACAGGTAGGTCTTGGTCGCCACCGTCACCTCTCACGCGGCATAGACGCGCTCCAGCGCCGTTTCCGGCGCCGGCAGCGGGCTGTTCAGGGCAAATGCGATGGCCTCTGCCACCTCGGCCTGCGCCGCGGCCTCGAGCGCGTCGAGCGCGTCGGCCGTGGCCAGGCCGTGCTGGAGCAGGTGGCGGCGGAAGCGCGCCACCGGGCAGCGCGCCCGCCACTCTTCTTCTTCTTCGCGCGTGCGGTA
>CAZEQG010000642.1:0-1606 GCA_964514295.1 uncultured Alphaproteobacteria bacterium | reverse complement strand
CCCGCGCGGGTGCTGTCGGGCGGCGAGCAGCAGCGCCTGGCGCTGGCCCGGGCCTGGGCGCTGGAGCCGGAGGTGCTGTTCCTCGACGAGCCGACTGCGGCCCTCGATCCCGGGGCCACCCTGGCGGTCGAGCAGGCGATCACCGCCTTCCGCGCCGCCGGCACCACAATCGTCATGGCCACCCACGACCTTGCCCAGGCCCGGCGGCTGGCCAGCCGGGCGGTGTTTCTCGCCGCCGGCCGCGTGGTCGAGGACGGGCCGGCCGACCGCGCGCTCAGCGCCCCGACAAGCCCACAAGCAAGCGCCTATATCAGAGGAGACCTGTCATGGTGACGCGCCGTGCCCTGCTTGCCGCCGCCGCCCTGCTGCCGCTGACCCTGCCCGCCGCGGCGCAGGAGCGCTTCATCACGCTGTCCTCCACCACATCGACCGAGCAGTCGGGGCTGTTCAGGCACATTCTGCCGATGTTCAAGCGGGCCACCGGCATCGATGTCCGGGTGGTTGCGGTCGGTACCGGCCAGGCGCTGAAGATCGGCGAGAATGGCGATGCCGATGCGCTGCTGGTGCATGACCGGGTGGGCGAGGACAGGTTCGTGGCCGCCGGCTTCGGCATCGACCGCCGCGATGTCATGTACAATGACTTCGTGGTGATCGGCCCCAAGGCCGATCCGGCCAAGCTGGCCGGCATGAAGGATGTGAACGCAGCTTTCCGAATGATCGCCGCCGCCGCCGCGCCCTTCGCCTCGCGTGGCGATGACAGCGGCACTCACCGCATGGAGCTGCGGCTGTGGCAGGCGGCCGGCATTGGCGTAAAGGGCCAGCCCTGGTACCGCGAGCTTGGCACCGGCATGGGGCCGACGCTGAACACGGCCGCCGCCATGAGCGCCTATGTGCTGGCCGACCGCGCCACCTGGGCCAATTTCAAGAACCGGCAGGACCTCGCGATCCTGGTCGAGGGCGACGACCGGCTGTTCAACCCCTATGGCAGCATCCTGGTGAACCCGGCCCGGAATCCGTCGGTGAAGGCCGCGGATGCCCGCGCCTGGCACGAATGGCTGACCAGCCCGGCCGGCCAGGCTGCCATCCACAGCTACCGGATCGGCGGCGAGCCGCTGTTCTTCCCCAGCTACAGGGGCAAGTCGTCCTGAACCCGGCGCCCGCCTAACCCAGGCGCAGCAGCGGCACGGCGGCGGCGGCGAGCAGCACCGCCGCCAGCCGTCGCCGGGTGAACGCCTCCTTCAGCCAGACAACGGCGATCAGGATGGCGAAGACGGCGCTGGTATCGCGCAGGGCGGCGGCGGGGGCGATGGGGGCGCCGCTCCACACCCACAAGATCAGCAGATAGGATGCCATCGCCGCCAGCGCCGTCGGCAGCCCGATCCCCCAATAGCCGCGAAGCTGACGCCAGGGCGGGCCGGCGCGGCGCCGGCGCCAGCACATGGCGGCACCATTGGTGGCGGCGACGACGAAGCCGTAGGCGAGCGGCGAGCCGGAGGCGCGCACGCCCTGCGCATCGCACAGGATATAGGCGGCAGTGCCGGCCCCGGCGGCGAGCGTCCAGCCCAGGGCCGGGCGGGACAGGCTGCCATCCCGGCTGCCGTCCCCG
>CAZEQG010000641.1:0-1607 GCA_964514295.1 uncultured Alphaproteobacteria bacterium | reverse complement strand
GTCCAGCGCCGCCGCCGGCGGCGGCATGGCCGGCACCGGCAGGGGCTCCAGGTCCTCGGGCAGGGCGACCAGCGCCTCCTGCACGTCGATCGGGATCTCCACCGACACCGGACCGCAGGGCGGCGTGGTCGCCGCCAGCACCGCCCGTCGCAGCACACCCAGCGCCTGGTCAGGCGTCCACACCCGCAGCACCTGCTTGGCCGCGCCGGCCAGCAGCACCGGCTGGGGCACATGCTCGTGGATGTAGCCGCGGCCGCGGTCGAGATAGGCGGTCTCCACCTGGCCGGTCAGGTGCAGCAGCGGCGTGCCGGCGGTATGGGCCTCGACCAGCCCGCCCATGGCGTTGCCGGCGGCGGTGCCGGTGGAGGTGATGCAGACGCCGAGCCCGCCGGAGACCCGGGCATGGGCATCGGCCATGCTGGCCGCCCCGGCCTCGCCGCGCGCCGGCACGAAGCGCAGGGCGTTGCGCCGGGCGATGGCGTCCAGGATCGGCATGTTGTGGATGGAGATGACGCCGAAGGCGGCGCCGGCGCCGCAGCGCTCCAGGAACCTCGCGGCGAGTTCGCCGACGGTCACGGTCTCGGTCATGGCATGTCCTATTCGGCGGCCTGGGCGGGGCGCCAGTTGAGCGCGCGGGAGATCGCCGCAGCCGCAGCCAGAAGCTGGTTCAGCAGCTCGCCGCCGAGCCGCTCCGGCGCCACGGCGGGGTCGAGCACGGTCAGGTTGATGGCGGCGCAGATCCGCCCGGTGCCATCGCGCACCGGGGCCGAGATGGCCGAGACCCCGCGCTCGAAAAAGGAGTGGCTCAGCACATGGCCGCGCGCCCTGTCGGCCGCCAGCAGCGCCTTCAGCGCGGCGAGCGTGGTCGGGGTCTGCGGCGTGTGGGCGGGCAGCGGGTCGCGGAACAGCCCGGCCAGCTCGGCCTCCGGCACCTCGCACAGCAGCAGCCGGCCCATGCCCGTGGCATGCGCCGGCAGGCGGGTGCCGACCACCACCGAGCCCGAGAGCGTGGCCCGGCCGGGGTGGCGGGCGACATAGATGATCTCCGCCCCTTCGCGCACCGCAAGGTGGGTCGAATAGCCGGTCGCATCGCGCAGCGCCTCCAGATGCGGGCGGGCGAGTTCCACCACGTCGAGGGCGGCGAGACAGTCGAAGCCCATCCCCAGCACCACCGGCCCCAGGGCGTAGCGGCGGCCATCGGCCTCCCGGCGCAGGAAGCCCATCTGTTCCAGGGTCTGGACCATGCGGAACACGGTGGTGCGCGGCAGGCCGAGCTCGCCCGCCATCTCCGGGGCGCTGATGGCGCGGCGGGAGCGGCTGAACAGGCACAGTATCTCCAGCCCCCGTTGCAGGGCGGGAACGGTGTAGCGGCTGTCGCTCACGCGGGCGTCTCCAGGAAGCGGGAAAGGGCGGCGTCGAAGGCGGCCGGCGCCTCGACATAGCAGGCATGGCCGGGGCCGCTGAGCTCGACATAGGCGATGCCGGCGGCCTCGGCCAGCGCCCGCACGCTGGCGGCCGGCGTGATCAGGTCGGCGCTGCCGCAGATCATCTGGGCCCTGAGGCCGGCCGGCCGCCGGGCGAGATCGGCCAGCAGGTCGCCGCCGGCC
>CAZEQG010000640.1:0-1621 GCA_964514295.1 uncultured Alphaproteobacteria bacterium | reverse complement strand
GGCCGCCGCCCAGGCGGTGGCTGCCGCCACCGAGGAGCTTTCGGCCTCCGTGGCCGAGGTCGGCCGCCAGGTCGGCAGTTCCGGCGCCATCGCCCGCCGGGCGGTGGAGGATGCGCAGCGTACCGACCGCACGGTGCGCAGCCTCGCCGACAGCGTCGGGCGGATCGGCGAGGTGGTGTCGCTGATCTCCGACATCGCCAGCCAGACCAATCTGCTCGCCCTCAACGCCACCATCGAGGCGGCGCGGGCGGGCGATGCCGGGCGCGGCTTTGCCGTGGTCGCCGCCGAGGTGAAGCGCCTGTCGACCCAGACCGCCCAGGCGACCGAGGACATCGGCCGCCAGATCGCCGCCGTGCAGAGTGCCACCCAGGACGTGGTGGCGGCGATCGAGGGCATCGGCAGCACGATTGCCGAGATGGACGGCGTGACATCGGCCATTTCCGGCGCGGTCGGCGAGCAGGACAGCGCCACCCGCGAGATCGCGCGGTCGGCCGGCGCGGCCGCCAGCGCCAGCGGCAGCGTGACCGAAGTGATCCGCGAAGTGACCGGCGCCATGCAGCGCACCGGCGGCGCCGCCGCCGAGGTGCTGGACGCCGCCGCCGATCTCGGTCGCCAGTCGGGCATGCTGAAGCAGTCGGTGGAAGCCTTCCTGGCCCGGCTGCGCGCCGCCTGACCCCGGGGGGGCCGGCCCGACACGGGGGGCTTGATCGCCGGCGCCAGCCCGGGGGATGCTGGGAACCACCTGCTACCCCGAGGCCCCGGCATGGCGATCCGCCGCTACTGGCACGAGTTGACCACGAAGGAGATCGGCGCCCTGCCGAAGGATCGCGCCATCGCCGTGCTGCCGGTGGCGGCGATCGAGCAGCACGGGCCGCATCTGCCGGTCTATGTCGATGCCTGCATCAACGAAGGCGTGGTGCGCCACGTGATCGACCGCCTGCCGGACCACCTGCCGGTCTATTTCCTGCCCATGATGGCGGTCGGCAAGTCGAACGAGCACCTGGCCTTTCCCGGCACGCTCAGCCTTTCGGCCGAGACCCTGATCCGGCTGTGGACCGAGATCGGCGAATGCGTGCACCGGGCGGGGCTGCGCAAGCTGGTGCTGCTGAACAGCCATGGCGGCCAGCCCCAGATCATGGAGATCGTGGCCCGCGACCTCAGGGTCCGGCATGGCATGTTCGTGGTGGCCACCAACTACTGGTCGGTCGGCCGGCCGGCCGGCCTGTTTCCGGAGTCCGAACAGCGCCACGGCATCCATGGCGGCTCGGGCGAGACCTCGATCATGCTCTACCTTCGCCCCGACCTGGTGAAGGAGGAGGAGCGGGCGGATTTCGTGCCGAGCTCGATCGCCATGGAACAGGCATACCGGTATCTGCGGCCGGAAGGGGCCGGCATCGGCTTCGGCTGGCAGACGCAGGACCTGCACCCGTCGGGCGCCTGCGGCAATGCGCTCGACGCCGATGCCGAGCGCGGCCGGCTGATCGTCGAGCATGCTGCCGAGGGGCTGGTCGAGCTGTTCCGCGAGATCGACCGCTTCCCGCTCGACAGCCTGCGCCCGGGGCCGCTCCAGGGCGGCTGAGGGGCGCGGACGGCCGGCCGCGGCTAGGCCGGGGCGGCGGGC
>CAZEQG010000639.1:0-1632 GCA_964514295.1 uncultured Alphaproteobacteria bacterium | reverse complement strand
GCGCCTGGCAACCCGCTGGCGATCCAGGGCATCGCCGATCTCGCCCGGCCGGGGCTGCGGATCGCCCGCCGCCAGCCGGGATCGGGGGCGGCCACGCTGATGGACCGCCTTGCGGCTGCCGCCGGCGTCCCCCTGCCCGAGGCCGGGAACACGGCGCTGACCGAATCCGATCTTGCCGCCCTGATCCGCGACGGCGTGGCCGATGCCGGCCTCGCCATCGCCGCGGTGGCGTGCGAGGCGGGGCTCGGCTTCGTGCCGCTGCACTGGGAGCGCTTCGACCTGGCGATCCGCCGCGTCGAGTATTTCGAGCCGCCGCTGCAGGCGCTGCTGGCCTTCACCCGCCAGCCCGGCTTTGCCGCCCGCGCCGCCGCGCTCACCGGCTATGACGTCGCCGGCACCGGCCGGGTGGTGCTGAACCCGCGCGGCTGAGCGGCTGGCCGCCCCCCACGGCTCCACCCCTGGGGGTGCATGGCGCCCCTTGCCGGCCTATATTGGGGCCATGCCCGCCATCCGCCTGCTGCCCGAAGGGCTGGTCAACCGCATTGCCGCCGGCGAGGTGATCGAGCGCCCGGCCAGCGCGGTCAAGGAGCTGGTCGAGAACGCGCTCGATGCCGGGGCCGGCCGCATCGAGGTGACGCTGCTGGAGGGTGGCCGCACGCTGATCGCCGTGGCCGATGACGGTATCGGCATGACGCCCGATGAGCTGTCGCTGGCGGTGGAACGGCACGCCACCTCGAAGCTGCCGGGTGACGACCTGATGGCGATCGCCTCCTTCGGTTTCCGTGGCGAGGCGCTGCCGTCGATTGCCGCGGTGTCCAGGCTCACCATCACCAGCCGGGCCCGCGGCGCCGCCGATGCCTGGGCGATCCGGGTGGAGGCCGGGGTGAAGGCGGCGCCGATGCCGGCCGCGCTGTCGGCCGGCACCAGGGTTGAGGTGCGCGACCTGTTCTTCGCCACCCCCGCCCGGCTGAAATTCCTTAAGTCCGAGCGCACGGAGACCCAGGCGGCCCTCGACCAGGTGCAGCGCCTGGCGCTCGCCCATCCCCGCGCCGCCTTCCACCTGACCGACGGCAGCCGCAGCCTGCTGCGCCTGCCGGCCGCGCCCGACGACCTGTTCGAGGGCCGGCGCGCCAGGCTCTCCGCCGTGCTCGGCCGCGAGGCGGCGGAGAATTGCCTGGCGGTGGAGGCGGAGCGCGAGGGCTACAGGCTCACCGGGCTGGCCTCGCTGCCGACCTATAATCGCGGCAACGCCCAGCAGCAGTATCTGTTCGTCGATGGCAGGCCGGTGCGCGACCGCCTGCTGGCGGGTGCGGTGCGCGCCGCCTACATGGATTTCCTGGCGGCCGACCGCCATCCGGTGGTCTGCCTGTTCCTCGACACCCCGCCGCGCGAGGTCGATGTGAACGTGCATCCGGCCAAGACGGAGGTGCGCTTCCGCGATGCCGGGCTGGTGCGCGGCCTGATCGTGTCGGCGCTGCGCCACGCGCTGGCCGCCGCCGGGCATCGCGCCAGCAGCGGCGTCGGTAACGCCACCTTGGGGCGGATGCGGCCAGGCGGCGGCCCCTATTTCCCCAGCCCCGCCCGGCTCGGCCTTGCCGAGGCTGCCCAGGCCCCCCTCCAGCCGCCGTTCCC
>CAZEQG010000638.1:664-1637 GCA_964514295.1 uncultured Alphaproteobacteria bacterium | reverse complement strand
AGCCGCGGGCGCGGCAGGCGCACCAGGATGCCGGCCCGCCGGCAGGCGGCGACCAGCAGCAGGAACTGCGCCAGGCCCGCCGCCGCCGTGCCCCAGGCCAGCGCATGGCCGGAAGTGGGCACCAGCCCGGCCAGCCCGAACAGGGCGGCGATCAGCACCAGGTTCAGCAGCACCGGGGCGGCCGCCATGGCCGAAAAGCGGCCGGTTGCGTTCAGCATGCCGCCGAGCAGCGCCACCAGGCTGAGGAGCGGCAGATAGACCACGGTGATGAGGGCGAATTCCAGGGTCAGCCCGAAGCGCAGCGGATCATCGACGAAGCCGGGCGCAAAGCCCCACAGGATCGCCGGCATGAAGATCTCGGCCGCGACCAGCCCGATCCCGAGCACCAGCAGCATCAGCGACAGCGCCTGGCCGGCGAAGGCCAGCGCCGCCGCCCGGCCCTGGGCGGCGAGCCGGGCGGAAAAGATCGGCACGAAGGCGGCGCTGAAGGCGCCCTCGCCGGTCAGCCGCCGGAACAGGTTCGGCAGCTTGAAGGCGACGAAGAAGGCGTCGGCCACCGGCCCGGCGCCCAGCACCGCCGCCACCGCCATGTCGCGGGCGAAACCGGTGACGCGGCTGAGCGCGGTCCAGGACCCGACGGTAAGGGCGGCGCGGAACAGCGTCATGGCGGCGGACATAAGCAGATCGCAGCCGCCGAGGCGAGGCTGCCGCTATCCCCGCCGCGCGAGTGCAAGCCCGGCGCCGAGCCCGCACAGGGCAAGGCCGGAGGCAAGGCGCAGCCGCCGCACCAGCCGGGCGTGGCGCTCCGCGCCCTGGCGCAGCCGCCCCGCCGCCAGCGCCACCAGGATGTCGACGCCGGTGTTGAGCGCCACGCAGATCGCCCCCAGGGCCACGAACTGCACCGCGACCACCCCCGCCGGATCGACGAATTGCGGGATGAAGGCCAGGAAGAAGGCCGCCGTCTTGGGGTTCA
>CAZEQG010000638.1:0-637 GCA_964514295.1 uncultured Alphaproteobacteria bacterium | reverse complement strand
TGGCGGAAGGCGCCGCCGGCGGCCGGGGCATCGATCGGCGCCGCCGCCTCGCGGCAGGTCTTCACGCCGAGATAGATCAGATAGGCCGCCCCGATCAGCTTCACCACGGTGAAGGCCTCCGCGCTCGCCAGCAGCAGCGCCGACAGCCCCGCCGCACCGGCCGCGACATGCGCCAGCCCGCCGATGGCGGTGCCGAGGCTGCTGAGGATGCCGTCCCGCCGGCCGCCCGCCAGCGACCGCGCGGCGACATAGAAGATGCCCGGCCCCGGCGTCACCGCCAGCACCAGGGCGGCGGCAAGGAACAGGGCGAAGGTGGTGGCATCGGGCATGGTGTCCTCCGGCGGCGCGTGGCGGCCGCTGGCCCCCATATGGCCGAAATCCGCGCCCTTGAACAGTTGCGGCGTGCGGCCCCGCCGGCCGGCCCGTCCAGGGCGGTTGCCGGCGGCCCCCGCGGCGGTGCATATGTCGCGGCCATGTTCGCTTCTCCCATCGCCGTGATCGGCGTCGGCTATGTCGGTCTGCCGCTGGCGGTGGCGCTGGCCCGGGCGGGGGCCGCAGTCATCGCCTACGACCGCGATGCCGGCCGCATCGCCGAACTCGCCGCCGGCCACGACCGCACCGGGGAGGAGCCGGCCCC
>CAZEQG010000637.1:0-1639 GCA_964514295.1 uncultured Alphaproteobacteria bacterium | reverse complement strand
GGCAGGCTCATGCCCGGCAGCCAGGCGGCCAGATGCGCCGGTTCGCCGAAGATCAGCCGGCCGCGCTCCAGCGCGAACTCGACCGCGCCGTCGCGCCGCGGCACCGGCGCCCGGCCCAGGAACCGGGCGTAGCGGCCGCTGGCTTCGCTCAGGCTGTCGACCGCGACCAGCACGTCGGTCAGTGCCTCCGCGCCATTGGCGTGGACTAGATGGCGGGGCTGCCAGATCGCTTCGGGCGTGTGGTGGGCGACAAGCTGCACGCGCCCTTCGGCCATCGCCGCGGGCGCCAGGCGGCAGACGGAAAACCGTGCGGTGGCCGGGCCGTCGACGGTGTCGACCTCGCGGCTGAGATGCACGGTCGGCAGCGGCGCGAAGCCCACCCGCGACAGGCGCGCGGCCTGCGCCTCGGCATCGCGGCAGCCGAACGCGATCAGGTGCAGCCCGACATAGCGCGCCATGCCGCGGCGCAGGGTGGCGGCGTTGGCGGTGTCGGCCAGGGTCGCCAGCACCTCGATGTAGCCTTCGCCCAGCATCAGGCAGTGGTTGCCGGTGCCGGCCGACTGCCGCACCCCATCGGGGCCGGGCAGGAACTGTTCCGAGAAGGGGGTGGGCGTGAAGCCGAGCTGGCGCAGCCGCGCTTCGGCCGCCGCACGGTCGGGCACCCAATGTGCGAGGTGGTCGAGGAACAGTGCCCCGGGGGGCGGAATCTGCGCCTCGGCGGCCCGGTTCAGCACGGCCTCGCTCATCGCGGCCGTCCCCCGGCGGATGCCGGACCCGTGCGTGTCAGCGGCGGGGGCACGGGCTAGGGATCGTAGGTGCTGACCTCGACCAGATTGCCGTCGGGGTCGCGGAAGTAGAGGGAGGTGATGGGGCCGAGGGCGCCGGTCTTGGCCACCGGCCCCTGCTCGACCGTGATGCCGGCGGCGGCGAGCCGGGCCGCCACCTCGCCCAGGTCGCCGTCCCAGATCAGGCAGAAATCGCCGCTGCCGGGCAGGGGCGTGCGGGCATGCGGCACATATTCGGCGCCGGCCTGGTGGAGGTTGATCTTGGACCTGCCGAGCGCGATCGCCCGCCGGCCGCCGGCGAAGGTGACGGCCTCGGCACCCAGGGCACGGGCGTAGAAATCGATGGTTGCCGCCACGTCGCGGCAGGTCAGCACCAGATGGTCTATGCGCTCGATCGGCATGCCGCCAGCATAGCCGATCGGCCCCCGAATTCCAGGACCTCCCGCCGCCGGCGCCGCGCTCAGGCCGGCCGGCGGACCAGCACCAGGAAGCGGCCGCCCAGCAGCATGGTGGCGACGGACAGGCCGCAGGCAAGCCCGCCGAGCAGCCCCAGCACGCCATGGCCGAGGGTGAAGCCGAGGTGATAGGCGGCCGGCACCGTCACCACCCAGAAGCTGACCAGATGCAGCGCGGTCGGCATCATCGCGTCGCCGGCGCCGCGCAGCACGCCCATCAGCACCCCCTGCAGCCCGTCCACCGGCAGGATCAGGGCCACCAGCAGGAAGGCCGCCGGCAGGGCCGCCAGCAGCGCCGGATCGGCGGTGAAGGCGGCGGCCAGCGGAAGCCGAAGGGCCAGCACCAGGGCGCTGCCCGCGACCATGCCGGCAAGGCAGATGCCGGCCGCCGTCCAGCCC
>CAZEQG010000636.1:0-1652 GCA_964514295.1 uncultured Alphaproteobacteria bacterium | reverse complement strand
AGGGCCCGATTCGATGCCTGGAAGGCCGGCCGGGTGGCCCAGACGGCGGAGGGCGGGGTGGTGCCGGCGTCGTCGCGGTAGAGGCTTTTGCGCTCCGGCGCGGTCGCGCCGGAGCTGCGTTCACGCGCCACGCAGGCTCCCGCGCCTGACCGGCGCGGGGGCGCGGTCGCGCCCCTGACCGCGGTTTCCGAGTCTGTTCGATCGGAAACCGCGCTGCCCTATTCCGCCGCCCCGCGCACCGGCTCCGGCCCGTCGAGGCCGCGCAGGCAGGTGTCGAAGGCGGCGAAGGTGTGGTCCCAGCCGTGATGCTCCACCACGAAGCGCCGGGCCTGGGCGCCGAGCGCCAGGGCGTGCGCCGGGTCCAGGGCCTGAAGCACCGCATCGGCGATGCCCCGCGGCGTGTCGGCCAGCAGAACGTCGCGGCCCGGCTCGGCGGCGATGCCGGTGAGTGCGGCGGTGGTGACCACCGTCGGCCGCCCCATGGCCATGGCCTCCAGCACCTTGTTCTGGATGCCGCGGGCGATGCGCAAGGGGGCGACGCAGACGGTGGCATGCCGCACGTAGGGCCGCACGTCGGGCACCCGGCCGGTAACCAGGATTTCCGGCCGGCTCGCCAGGGCCTGCACCTCGCGCGCCGGGTTGGCGCCGACGATGGCCAGCCGCGCCGCCGGCACCGTGCGCCGCACCAGCGGCAGGATCTCGTGGGCCAGCCACAGGGCGGCGTCGATGTTGGGCGGGTAGTCCATGTGGCCGGTGAAGGCGAGCACCGGCCCGGCGCCGTCGTAGGGCGACACGGCGGCGTGCTCGGGGCTGAAGAAGGCCGTGTCGACGCCGTTGGGTACGCCCAGCACGCGCGCCCGCGCCCTCAGCGCGACCTGGCGGAACAGGGCGGCCTCCGGTTCGGAGACCAGGGTGCACCACGCCGCCTCGGCGGCCAGGCGGCGCTCCAGGGCGGCGATGCGGTCCGCCTCGCGGGCGAAGACCCAGCGCATGGGTGGGCGCGCTTCCCGGGCGTAGTGGGCGAACTTGGCGCTGTCGACGTCCACCACATCGGCCACCAGCAGCGGCGGCCGGTCGGGCTCGTCGAGCAGGTAGGGGGCCATGTTGGACGACGAGACGACGCCGGCCTTCGGCTTCACCTCCGTCAGCACGCGCCGCACCCAGGCCCGCAAGCCGGCATCGCCGAAATAGGTGACGCTGAGGCCCTCGCCGGTCAGCAGCCCGCGCAGCGACCAGATGCGGGCGCGGCGGCGGTCGAGCACGCCGAAGTGGGCGTCGGCGACCATGCCGCGCACGGTGTCGCGGTGCTGCAGGTCGTCGGGGTCGTCGATGAGGCAGCCGAGGTGCACCCGGTGACGCCGCGCCAGCCGCTCCAGCAGGCGGAAGGAGCGGATCTTCTCGCCCTTGTTGGGCGGGTAGGGGATGCGCTGGGTGAGGAACAGCACGTCTGCCATGACGGCTCCCGTCGCTGAGGCGGAGAAGGGGAAAAAGTCTCCGCCATGGTACGGGGCCGGCGCGCCGGAGCGACGGTTCAGGGGGCGAGCCGCCGCGGCAAGGAGGGGTAATCCCGGCGGACCGCCGGAGCAGGCGCGATCAGCCGGGGGCGCCGGGCGGGCTCTCGCTGCCGCTGCTGCCGCCGCCGTCGCCCGCCT
>CAZEQG010000635.1:0-1653 GCA_964514295.1 uncultured Alphaproteobacteria bacterium | reverse complement strand
TTCAGGCGGTTCTGCCGCGCTACAGCCAGCTCAGCCAGGGCCTGCTGCACCTTGCGCTCGCTCTCCGCATCCAGCGCGCTGGTCGCCTCGTCCAGCAGCAGGATCGGCGCATCGCGCAGGATCGCGCGGGCAATGGCCAGGCGCTGGCGCTGGCCGCCCGACAGCCGCACCCCCTTTTCGCCGAGGAAGGTGCCGAAGCCCTGCGGCAGGCGGTCGAGGAAGCCGGCGGCCTGGGCCGCCTCGGCGGCGGCGCGCACCTCGGCGTCGCTGGCCTCGGGCCGGCCATAGCGGATGTTGGTCCAGGCATCGGCCGAGAAGATCACCGGCTCCTGCGGCACCAGCGCGATGCGCGCGCGCGCCATGCGCGGATCGCAGTGCCTGAGGTCGACGCCGTCGACCAGCACCCGGCCGGCATCGGGGTCGTAGAAGCGCAGCAGAAGCTGGAAGATGGTGGTCTTGCCGGCGCCGGACGCACCGACCAGCGCCAGCTTCTCGCCGGCTCCCACGGTCAGCGACAGGCCATCGAGCACCGGCCGGTCGGGTCGCGCCGGATAGGCAAAGCGCACGCCCTCGAACGCCACCGTGCCGAGCGGCGGATCGGGCAGCGCCAGCGGCCGGCTGGCGGCGACCACGGCGGGGCGCTCGGCCAGCACCTCCATCAGCCGCTCGGCCGCGCCGGCGGCGCGCTGCAGGTCGCCGATCACCTCGCTGATGGCGCCCACGGCCCCGGCCACCACCACGGCATAGAACACGAAGGCCGACAGCTCGCCGGCGCTGATCCGCCCGCTCAGCACGTCATGCCCGCCGATCCACAGGATCAGGCTGACGGCCGAGAACACCAGCATGATGACGATCGCCGTCAGCACGGCGCGGGCGGCGGTGCGGCGGATGGCCGCACGGAAGGCCTCCTCGGTACGGGCGGCGAAGCGGGCCGCCTCGCCAGCCTCGCGCCCGAAGGCCTGGACGGTGCGGATGGCGTTCAGCGCCTCCTCGCCGGTTGCGTTCACCGCCGCCAGCCGCTCCTGGCTCTCGCGCGACAGCGCGCGCACCCGCCGCCCGAACACCAGGATCGGCACCACCACCAGCGGCACCACCAGGACCACCAGGAAGGTCAGCCGCGGGCTGGTGACCACCAGCATGGCGAGCCCACCCACCAGCAGCAGGCAGTTGCGCAGGAACATCGAGGCCGACGACCCGATCACCGACTGGATCAGCGTGGTGTCGGCAACCAGCCGGCTCATCAGGTCGCCGGTGCGCGTGACCTCGAAATAGCCGGGATCGAGGCTGAGCAGATGGCTGTAGACGCGGGTCCGGACATCGGCGACCACCCGCTCGCCAAGCCAGGAGACAAGGTAGAAGCGCGCGAAGGTGGCGAGCGCCAGCAGCCCGACAACGCCGAGAAGCGCCACCAGGGCCTGGTCAAGCAGCCCCGCATCGCCCCGCGCGAAGCCTTCGTCGACCAGCCGGCGCAGGCCGATGCCAAGGCCCAGCAGCGTGGTTGCCGCCACCACCAGCGCCGCCCCCGCCCCCGCCACCCGCCAGCGATAGGGGGCGACGAAGGCAGCAAGCTGCCGGAAGCCGGCGGCGAGGCCGGGCGGCCTGCTAGCGGCGCCCATCGCACATCACCCGCTGGCCGCAGCGATGCGCCGCCCG
>CAZEQG010000634.1:1453-1659 GCA_964514295.1 uncultured Alphaproteobacteria bacterium | reverse complement strand
GGGTCCAGGTCAGCGGCCCGGCCACCCTGGCCCCCGACCCCGCACCCGGCCAGCGGCGGCCGCTCGCCGGCATGCGCCGGGCGATCGCGGGCCGGATGATGCAGAGCCTGCAGTCGACGGCGCAGATGACCGCCTTCGGGCGGATCGACATGCACGAGGCCATGCGCCTGCGCGCCGGGCTGCTGGCGGCCGGAGTGCTGCTTCTC
>CAZEQG010000634.1:0-1352 GCA_964514295.1 uncultured Alphaproteobacteria bacterium | reverse complement strand
CGACATCGGCCTTGCGGTCGCCCTCGAGGACGGGCTGGTGGTGCCGGTCATCCGCGCCGCCGACCGGCTGAGCCTGCCGGAGATCGCGCGGGCGCGCAGCAGCCTGGCCGCCAGGGCGCGGGCCGGCGCCCTGTCGCGCGAGGAGGTGGACGGCGGCAGCTTCACCCTGTCGAATTTCGGCAGCTATGGCGGCGAGTTCGAGACGCCGATCCTGAACCCGCCGCAATCGGCCCTGCTCGGTATCGGGCAGATCACCGACGAGCCGGCGGTGCGCGACGGCCAGATCGTGATCCGCCCGATGATGATGATCAGCATGACCTTCGACCACCGGCTGATCGACGGCGCGGTCGCCGGCCGCTTCCGCGCCCGCCTGAAGCAGCTTCTGGAGCAGCCGGCGCGCTGGCTGGCGGTGCTGCGGTGACGGCCCCGCCCGCCGCCGTGGCCTATGAGGATGCGGCGCCCGGCACCTGCCTGGGCGAACAGCAGATCCTCGTCACCCAGGCCGAGATCGACCGTTTCTGCGCGCTGCTGGGCTATGACGATCCGGCCTACCGGGCCGACGCGCCCGGCGGGGCGATCGCACCGCCCAGCATGGGGCTGACCTACGGGCTGCGCCTGGGCTGGACCGCCAGGGCATTCCCGCCCGGCGCCATCCGCATGGGCGACGAGAACACCTATGGCGTGGCGGCAAGGCCTGGCGACAGGCTGCACACCACCCTGCACGTCGCCGACAGGTTCATGCGCAAGGAACGGAAGTTCCTGAAATACCGCATGGTCACGCTGAATCAGGCGGGCGAGATGGTATGCACCGTCGCCTTCACCGCGATCGTGCCATGACGCCGGTGGAACAGGCGGCCATGGCGCCGGAGGGCACGCCGCTGCCGGCGGCCGAGATCCACATCACCCAGGCGCTGATCGACGGCTACGCCGAATTGTCGGGCGACTTCAATCCGCTGCATGTCGATCCGGCAGCGGCGGCGGCGTCGATGTTCGGCGGCACCATCGCGCATGGCTGCATCCCGATGGAGCCGATCTTCCGCGCATTGCATCGCTGGCTCGGCCGCCCGGACCTGCCGGCCGCCACCGCCATGCGGCTGCGCTATCACCGCCCGTCCCGCCCGGGCGACACCATCCGCGTTGAGGCCGTGCTGCTGCCCCGGACAGAGGCGGGGCCGGCGCGCATCCGCTTTGCCTGCCGCAACCAGAAGGGCGACATCGTGCTGGACGGCGATTGCGAGGTGCCGGCGGGCGGCGGGGCGGCCCTGCCATGACGGCGGGCGGCATGGTCAGCTTCGTCACCGGCGGGGCTGCCGGCCTCGGCCGGGCGATCGCGGAAACCCTGGCGCGGCGCG
>CAZEQG010000633.1:0-1662 GCA_964514295.1 uncultured Alphaproteobacteria bacterium | reverse complement strand
GTGGTGGCCTAGCGCCCGCCTGGCCCGGGCCCGCCCGGCGGCCGTCATCCTGCTGGCGCTGGCGCTGGCCGGCTGCGGCTTCCGGCCGCTGCACCAGCAGGGTGGCGGCGGCGATGCGGCGGCGCTGCGCAGCATCGAGGTGGCGCCGATCCCCGAGCGCCTCGGCCAGCAGCTCCGCAACGAGCTGGATCAGCGCTTCGTCAGCGCCGGCCAGCCGGCCTTCCGGCTGGAGGCGGGGGTGCGCGCGCAGGTCAGCGACCTCGCCATCCAGAAGGACGAATCGGCGGTCCAGTCGCGCGTCATCGTGTTCGCCAGCTTCGTCCTCAAGGAAGCCGCCGGCGGCCGCGAGGTGACGCGGGGGGCGAGCCGGGCGACCGTCAGCTACACCCGCACCCCCTCGCAATACGCCAACATGGTGGCCGAGGAGGACGCCCGGCGCCGGGCGCTGCGCGAGATCGCCGACGACATCCGCAGCCGCGTCGCCGTCGCACTCGCCGCCCGCCAGCGGGGCTGACCCCGGCCGTGAAGCTTCAGGGCGCCGATGTCGACGCCGCCCGCGGCAAGCTCGACCCGAAGCTGCGCGCCGCCCTTGTCTATGGCCCCGACCGGGGCCTGGTGAGCGAACGGGCGGGGCGCATCGCCGCCCAGATCGTGCCCGACCTGGGCGACCCCTTCCGCGTCGTCGAGATCGGCAGCGCCAGCCTCGCGGACAGCCCCGGCATCCTGGCCGACGCGGTGGCCGAGATCGGCTTCGGCGGCCGCCGGCTGGTGCGCCTGAAGGCGGCCGGCAACGAGGCGGAAGCCGCCTGCGCCCTGGCGCTGGCCGCGCCCGGCGACGGCTTCCTGCTGGTCGAGGCCGGCGACCTCGACGCCAGGTCGGCCCTGCGCACGCTGTTCGAGAAGGCGGCCGAGGCCGGGGCCATCCCCTGCTATCCCGACGACGGCCGGGCGCTTGGCGCACTCCTGGCCCAGGCGCTCTCGGAGCATCGCGTGACCATCGCCCCGCAGGCGCGGGACTGGCTGCTCGCCCATCTTGGCGGCGACCGGATGATGACCCGGGGAGAGCTGGAGAAGCTCTGCCTGCTGGCCGGTCCCGGCGGCCGGCTTGACCTCGACACGGTGATTGCGGCGATCGGTGACAGCGCCGCCCTGGTTCTCGACGACATCGTCCATGCCGCGCTCGAAGGCGATCTGCCGGGCTTTGCGGCAGGTCTTGCCCGGGCCGAGGCCGCCGGGCTTGGCGCCCATGCGCTGCTGCGCACCGCCCAGCGCCAGGTGCAGCGCCTGCACCGCTTCGCCGCGGCGCCCGATCCGCTGCAGGCGGTGGAGGCTGCGCGGCTGTTCTTCAAGGACAAGCCGCGGGTCCTCGCCCAGCTCCGCAACTGGCCCCTGCCCGCCCTCAGCGCCGCCCTGCGCGCCCTGACCGAGGCCGACATCCAGTCCAAGACCACCGGCCTGCCGGATCAGGCCATCGCCGCCCAGGCCCTGCTTGCCCTCGCCCAGCGGTCCAGCAGGGCGAAAAGTGGTCATGCCCGATCTCGCCCTTGAGGCGGCGCTGGCGGCGCGCGTCGGCGGGCCGGTGGCGGGGGTGGACGAGGTGGGGCGGGGGCCGCTGGCCGCCAGCACCCGTCCGCCCAGGTCCACCCGGCCGATCCAGGCATA
>CAZEQG010000632.1:0-1664 GCA_964514295.1 uncultured Alphaproteobacteria bacterium | reverse complement strand
CGCTTCAACCCGGAGACCCAGCGCATCAGCCTCGGCATGAAGCAGCTTGAGGCCGATCCCTGGGAAGGCGTGGCCGCCAAGTATCCGGCCGGCGCCAAGTATCGCGGCCGGGTCACCAACATCACCGACTATGGCGCCTTCGTGGAGCTGGAGCCGGGGATCGAGGGGCTGGTCCACGTCTCCGAGATGAGCTGGACCAAGAAGAACGTCCACCCGGGCAAGATCGTGTCCACCTCGCAGGAAGTCGAGGTGATGATCCTCGACGTCGATTCCGCCAAGCGCCGCATCAGCCTCGGCCTGAAGCAGTGCCTGGCCAATCCCTGGGAGGAGTTCGCCGAGAAGAACCCGATCGGCTCGACCGTCTCGGGCGAAGTCAAGAACATCACCGAGTTCGGCATTTTCATCGGCCTCACCGCCGATCTCGACGGCATGGTCCACCTTTCCGACATCGCCTGGAACAAGTCGGGCGAGCAGGCGGTGCAGGACTACAAGAAGGGCGACACTGTCACCGCCAAGGTGCTGGAGGTCGACATCGAGAAGGAGCGCATCAGCCTCGGCATCAAGCAGCTCCAGGACGATCCCTTCGAGAAGGGGCTGGTCGGCGTGCGCAAGGGCGATGTCGTCACCTGCACCGTCACCCAGGTCAACGACAACGGCATCGAGGTCTCGGTCGGCGACGGGGCGACCGGCTTCATCCGCCGCGGCGAGCTTGGCCGCGACCGTGCCGACCAGCGCCCCGACCGTTTCGCCGTGGGCGAGAAGGTGGATGCCAAGGTCACCAACATCGATCCCAAGACCCGCCGGCTCACCCTGTCGGTGAAGGCGCGCGAGATCGACGAGGAAAAGCAGGCGATGGCGGAGTACGGCTCCTCCGACTCCGGCGCCAGCCTGGGCGACATCCTGGGGGCCGCCATGCGGCAGGCCCGCGAGAAGCGCGAGAACGAGCAGAAGGGCGAATAGCCGCCGCTTCAGCAGTCACCCTCGAAGGCCGCCGGGGCAACCCGGCGGCCTTTTTCATGGCGCTCCCCTGCGGCATTGCGCGCGCCCGAGAAAATCCCTTCGGCGCCAAAGGCTTGCCTCTTGACGGGTGCGGGGCCCCTTTGGCACGCTGTAGATCCTGATGGGCGCGGGTGGCGGGGCGATGACGAAGTCTGAACTGATCATGCGTCTGGCGCAGCGCAACCCGCATCTCTACCAGCGCGATGTGGAGCGCATCGTCAGCACCGTGTTCGAGGAAATCTCGGGCGCGCTGGCCCGTGGCGACCGGGTGGAACTGCGCGGCTTCGGGGCCTTTTCGGTGAAGAAGCGCGACGCGCGCACCGGGCGCAACCCGCGCACCGGCACGGCGGTGGATGTGACGGCCAAATACGTGCCCTTCTTCAAGACCGGCAAGCAGCTCCGCGAGAAGCTGAACGCGGAGGGGTGAGGGCGGTGTTCGCCGGGCTGGGGCGGCTCGTTGGCCTGGCGCTGGGGCTGCCGCTGGCGGTGCTGGCAGCGTGCTTTGCGGTGTCGAACAGGGCGGCGGTGAGGGTGGAGCTGTGGCCGCTGCCGCTCGATGTCGAGGTGCCGGTCTATCTGCTCGGCCTCGGCGCCTTCCTGGCAGGGTTCCTTGCCGCCTGCCTGGTGCTGGCGGCCGGCCTCGCGCGGGCGCGGCTGGCGGCGGG
>CAZEQG010000631.1:0-1668 GCA_964514295.1 uncultured Alphaproteobacteria bacterium | reverse complement strand
GGCCGCCTTCGAGCGGCCGGGCGTCGACCCGGCGCACTACCACCGCCACCTCGCCCGCATCGCGGCCGAGATGGCGGCCGCCGCCGCCCCCGGTGCCGAGCCGGCCGAGGTCCTGGCGGCGGTAATGGCCGAGGGCTTCGACTATCGCGGCGACCGCGACAGCTACGACGATCTGCAGAACGCCAACCTGATGCGGGTGATCGACCGCCGCCGCGGGCTGCCGGTGGCGCTCGGCATCCTCTACCTGCACGCCGCCCGCGCCGCCGGCTGGCGGGCTGCCGGGCTTGCCTTCCCCGGGCATTTCCTGATCCGGGTCGAAGGGGCGGGACGGCGCGTCATCCTCGACCCCTATCACGACGGCCGCCGCTGCGAGGCGGCCGATCTCCGGGCGCTCCTGGGCGAGGGGCGCGACCTCGATCCCCGGCACTATGCCGAGGTGCCGGACCGCCAGGTTTTGTTACGCCTGCAAAACAATATCAAGACCCGCCAAGTGCAGGCGGAACGGTTTGAGGAGGCGGCGAATGTCCTCGAAACCATGCTGCTGATGGCGCCGGGCGAGCCGGCGCTGTGGCGCGAGGCCGGGCTGGTCTATGCCCGGATCGAGAATTACCGGGCCGCCATCGCGGCGCTGGAAACCTATGTGCTGCTGTCGGGCGACGACGGCGGCCGCCATGCCGTGGCCGGCCTGCTGCAGCGGCTGAAGGGCCGGCTGAACTGAGGCCACGCCGGTCCTTGACTGTCTGGGCGCCCGAGGCCGCCCGCCGACCCGCCCGCCGCTGGAGTTTGCACGATGTCTCTCGATCCCTGGATGCTGCTGACCGTGGCGGGCGCGCTCCTGGCGGCCGGGTTCGTCAAGGGGGTGGTGGGGCTCGGCCTGCCGGCGGTGACCCTGGCGCTGCTGACCCTGACCATCGGGCTCAAGCCGGCGATGGCGGTGCTGCTGGCACCCTCCATCGTCACCAACCTGCAGCAGGCGGCGACGGGCGGCCAGGCGCGGGCGATCCTGCGGCGGTTCTGGCCCTTCCTGGTGCCGGCGACGCTGCTGGTGCCGGCCGGCACCGCGGTGCTGGCCGGCAGCGACGGGGTGGCGCTGTCGGGGCTGCTTGGGCTCAGCCTGATCGCCTATGCCGGGTTCGGGCTCAGGCGCTGGCGGCTCGCCCTGTCGGCGGGCGCGGAGCGGGTGGTGTCCCCCCTGGTCGGGGTGGCCAATGGCGTGCTGACGGGGATGACCGGGTCCTTCGCCGTGCCGGGGGTGCCCTATCTCCAGGCGCTGGGGCTGCAGCGCGACATGCTGGTGCAGGCCATGGGCATCCTGTTCAGCCTGTCGACGGTGGCGCTGGCGCTTTCGCTCGGCGGCGGTGGGCTGCTGTCGGCGGAGCTGGGGGCGGTGTCGGCCATCGCGGTGCTGCCGGCGGTGGCCGGAATGTGGCTCGGCCGGCGCTGCCGGGCGCGGCTGTCGGAAGAGGGGTTCCGCCGCCTGCTGCTGGGCGGGCTGGCGCTGATCGGCCTGCATCTGGCCATCGCCGCCGTGCTGAAGCTGTGGTGAGGGCGGCCACCCTCAGCCGATCTGCCGGCGCACCATCGCCTTCAGCGCCCGCTGGCTGCGGTAGCCGAGGGCGGGGGCGGTGGCGCCCGGCATCGTCGAGCTGTTCGGCGGCCGCCAGTCGG
>CAZEQG010000630.1:1464-1671 GCA_964514295.1 uncultured Alphaproteobacteria bacterium | reverse complement strand
CAGGGCCGCCCCGACCGACGCCGCGGCCGGATCGTCGGCCTGCATCAGCCCGGCCAGCGCGGCCGCTTCCAGCGCGCCATGCACGCCGTCGCTGCAGATCAGGAAGCGGTCGCCGGTGTGCAGCACGCCCTGCCTGCTGTCGAGCGCCAGCCGGTCCATGGCGCCAAGGGCGCGCGTCACCATGTTGCGCGCGGGGTGGCGGGCGGC
>CAZEQG010000630.1:0-1420 GCA_964514295.1 uncultured Alphaproteobacteria bacterium | reverse complement strand
TGATCGTGCGTCACCTGGTGCAGATGGCCGCCCCGCCACAGGTAGATGCGCGTGTCCCCGGCCCAGAGCCCGCAAAAATGCCCGCCATGCAGCAGCAGCACCGCGATCGTGCAGCCGATCGGCCGGCCGAGGCCGAGCCGCTGGGAATGGCCGCGCAGCGCCTCATGCGCCGCCGCCAGCCGCTGCCGGGTGGTGGCCAGCAGCTCGGCCGCGCCGGCGGCGGGGGCCATCTGGTCCAGATGGTCGATGGCAAGGCGGCTGGCGACATCGCCGCCGCCATGCCCGCCCATGCCGTCGGCGACCGCCCACAGGCCGAGGTCCGGCCGGCCAAGCGCGAGATCCTCGTTCAGCGAGCGCACGGGTCCGGTATCGGTGGCGGCGGTCCAGCGCATGGCGGCTAGAGCCCCGCCGGGCAGCGGAAGCCGCGGATGGGATCGCTGGCGAAGGGGTTCTTCACGCTGGCCGCCTGAAGGTCGACGTTGAAGGCGAATTCGCCGGCACGGAAATTGACGGAGAAGCGGTCGGCCTGCGGCGTGCGGTTGATCTCGGCGAGGTCGAGCAGGCGGAACCACGACCAGGGGCCATCGCGCGACACCGCGGCGAAGCGGCCGGTGGCGCCGGCGGTGAAGGACAGGCGCGCCGTGCTGTCCCCGGGCGGCGGCCAGCGCCAGGTGGCGGCGCGCGGCGGCCCATGGGCATAGGTCATGGACTGCTGGCCAAGGGTCAGCACCACCTGCGAGGCGCGGGCATCGAGCTCCACCGGCTTCAGGGTGAAGGTCATGGCCGGCTGCTGGCCGCCGCTGAAATAGGCGTCGCGGATGCGCGCCGCGCGCTCGAACATCGCCAGCGTCTCCGGCCCGTAGCCGAGGTCGACGCCGCCGGCCGCCTGCCAGCTCCACGGCGTCGTGGTGGTGTTCACGAAGGCTTTCAGGTTCTTGTCGAAAAAGGCATCGAAGATGCCGCCGGGGGCGAACAGCCGGCCGAAATCGGCAAGCGTGACGTCGCTGTTGGCCTCACGCTCGAAAGGGAAGCGGCCGCCGATCGCCTGCTGGCAGAAGGAGGCGACATCGTTCTTGAAAGCCTCCGACACGCTCTGCCGGGCCTGGCCGGCGGCGATCCGGCCGCTGTCGGTCACCACCACCTCCAGCCAGGCGTCGATCGGGTCCGGCAGGCGGCGGGACAGGGCCTGGAGCTGGCGCATCGCCGACTGGAACTCGGCATTGCCGGCGGCCGCGAGCTGGGCGCCGCCCGGATCGGGGGCAAGCGCGACGCGGTTGAGCTGGTCGAACACCGCCGCGATGGTCTTGATCGCATCGTCCAGCGGCGCGGGCGCGCCGGCGCCGGGGCCCTGCACGAACTCGACCAGCGGCTTGAAGCGGTCGTCGATGGCCTGGCCGGGCGGCGGGCCCCGGTTGAGGGC
>CAZEQG010000629.1:0-1677 GCA_964514295.1 uncultured Alphaproteobacteria bacterium | reverse complement strand
TGGCCGGGCTGATGCTGCTGGCGGGGGTGCGCCGCCCGACCGCGCTGGCGGTGGCGGCGGCGGCGACCGCGGCGGTCTACTATGCCTTCGCCGTCGTCCTGCGCGTGCCGCTGCCGCGCACCGGGTTTTTGGGCCTGCCGTTCTAGGCGCCGGGGCGATGCAGCACCTCGTCAACGCCTTCCACCTGCTGGCGCGTCCGGACGTGATCTGGACGGTGCTGGCGACCTCGGCCTTCGGCCTGTTCGTGGGCGCCATGCCGGGGCTCACCGCGACCATGGCCACCGCGCTGCTGGTGCCCTTCACCTTCTTCATGGAGCCGGTGCCGGCGATCGCCGCCATCGTGACCGCGACGGCGATGGCGATCTTCTCGGGCGACATCCCGAGCTGCCTGCTGCGCATTCCCGGCACGCCGGCCTCGGCCGCCTATGCCGACGAGGCCTATGCCATGACCCGCAAGGGCCAGGGCGACCAGGCGCTGGGCGCGGGCCTGGTGTTCTCGGCGATCGGCGGGCTGTTCGGCACCGCCGTGCTGATCACCGGCGCGCCGGCGCTCGCCGAGATCGCGCTCAAGTTCAGCTCGTTCGAGTATTTCTGGCTGTCCTGCCTGGGGCTGACCTGCGCCGTCCTGATCGCCACCGACCGGCCGCTGAAGGGCCTGGTGGCGCTGGCGCTCGGCCTGCTGCTCGCCTGCGTCGGCCTCAACAACCCGGCCGGCTATCCGCGGATGACGCTGGGTATCAGCGACCTGCTGGGCGGACTGTCGAGCGGCGGCGCCTTCATCCCGGTGATGATCGGCATGTTCGCCCTGCCCGAGGTGCTGCGCGCGGCGATCGACCGCGGCCGCGGCGCGGCGGCGGCCGACGCGCGCATCGACAGCGTGTTCCGCAACATGGGCCGCTACGCCGTCAAGTACTGGCGCAGCGTGGTGCGCGGCAGCGCGATCGGCACCATGATCGGCGCCCTGCCCGGCGCCGGGGCCGACATCGCCGCCTGGATCAGCTACGCCACCAGCAAGAAGTTCTCCAAGGAGCGCGAGAAGTTCGGCACCGGCCATGTCGAGGGCATCATCGAGAGCGGCGCGGCCAACAACGCCAGCCTGGCCGCCGCCTGGGTGCCGGCGATGGTGTTCGCCATCCCCGGCGATTCGATCACCGCGATCGCGATCGGCGTGCTGTACATGAAGGGGCTGGTGCCGGGGCCGACCCTGTTTTTGAACAAGCCCGACGCGGTCTACGCCATCTTCATGGTGTTCGTGCTGGCCAACCTCTTGATGATCCCGTTCGGCTGGCTGGCCATCAAGTCGGCCAAGCAGCTCCTGCGCGTGCCCAAGGACGTGCTGATGCCGATCATCCTGGTCAACTGCATGGTCGGGGCCTATGCCATCAACAACTCGATCTTCGAGGTGCTGGTGATGCTGGCGCTGGGCCTGGTCGCCTTCGCGATGGAGGAGAACGGCTTCCCGGTCGGCCCGGCCATCCTGGGCCTGGTGCTGGGCCCGCTGCTGGAGGAGAACTTCATCAAGTCGCTGATCAAGGCGGACGGCCAGCTCCTTGCCTTCTTCGAGCGGCCGATCGCCGGCGCGCTGGGCGCGGTCACGCTGCTGGTCTGGCTGGCGCCGCTGGCGCTGTGGCTGTGGCGGCGGCGCGCGGGATTCGCGCTCCGGGCTTAGCGCCGGCC
>CAZEQG010000628.1:0-1688 GCA_964514295.1 uncultured Alphaproteobacteria bacterium | reverse complement strand
ATTCCCGCCGCCGCGGCCGACGGGGCCATGGCCGGCGCCGATGCGGTGGGCGCCAGGCCGTCCGTGCCGCTGCCGCCCGAGGGCGACGACGGGGCGCTGGCGCTTCTGCCCTTCTGGGAGGTGAAGGCGCCCGGCAAGTCCTTCGTCGACTTCCAGCATGACGTGACGGCGGCCGACCTGCGCCAGGCGCATCGCGAAGGCTATGGCCATGTCGAGCATGCCAAGCGCTACACCACGCATGGCATGGCGACCGACCAGGGGCGCAGCGCCGGGCTGCTGGGCACCGCGGTCCTGGCAGAGGCCCGGGGCCAGCCGATCGCCGATGTCGGCGTGCCCCGTTTCCGGCCCTATGCCGCGCCGGTCACCTGGGGTGCCTTTGCCGGTGGCGAGGCTGGCCAGCATTTCCAGCCCACCCGGCGCACGCCGCTTCACCACTGGCACCTGCGCCATGGCGGCGTGATGCAGGAGACCGGGCTGTGGATGCGCCCCTTCTACTACAGCCCGACGCGGGAGACCGGCTGGGAGCCGATCCTGCGCGAGGCGCGTGCGGTGCGCCGGGCGGTCGGGCTCTGCGATGTGTCGACCCTGGGCAAGATCGACATTCAGGGGCCGGATGCCGCCACCTTCCTCGACCGGCTCTACATCAACACCTTCTCCACCCTGCCGATCGGGCGGGCGCGCTACGGGCTGATGCTGCGCGAGGACGGCATCGTCTTCGACGATGGCACCACCTCGCGCATCGGCCCGGACCGCTTCCTGATGACCACGACCACGGCCAAGGCGGCCGAGGTCATGCAGCACATGGAATTCTACCACCAGACGGTGTGGCCGGAGCTGGACCTGCGCTTCTGCTCGGTGACCGACCAGTGGGCGCAGATGTCGCTGGCGGGGCCCCGCGCGCGCGAGGTGCTGCTGGCCTGTGTGGAGGGGCTCGACCTGTCGAACGAGGCATTCCCCTTCATGGCGGTGGGCGAGGGGCGGCTGGCCGGCTGCCCGGTGCGCATCTACCGTGTCAGCTTCTCGGGCGAGCTTGCCTATGAGGTCGCCACCGCGGCCGGGTATGGCGAGATCGTGTGGGAAGCGCTGCTGGCGGCCGGGCGGCCGCACGGCATCCTGCCCTACGGGCTGGAGGCGCTGGGGCTGCTGCGCATCGAAAAGGGCCATGTCGCCGGGCCGGAGCTGAACGGGCAGACCACGGCCGGCGATCTCGGCATGGAGCGGATGATGAAGAAGAAGGGCGACTTCATCGGCCGGGTGAATGCGCAACGCCCCGGGCTGGTCGATCCGGACCGGCCGAAGCTGGTCGGCATCCGCGCGCTCGACGGCGATTTCGGGCGGCGGCTGCGCGGTGGCGCCCATCTGCTGGAGAGGCCAGGGGCCGGCCCCAGCCTGGGGTGGGTGACCAGCGTCACCCGCTCGGTCGAACTCGACCGCTGGATCGGGCTTGCCATGCTGCGCGGCGGTGCCACGCGCCAGGGCCAGCGCCTGTTCGCGGCCTATCCGCTGAAGGACGAGGTGGTGGAGGTCGAGATCACCAGCCCGCATCATGTCGATCCGGAGAACCTGCGTGTCCGCGCCTGAGCCGGTGTCGCTGCTGGGGCCGGCGGGCGCGCCCGGCCATCGTGGCGCGATCACCGCGCACCGGCTGGCGCTCGCCAGCCGCCCGGTCGACATCGTGCAGGTGGCGG
>CAZEQG010000627.1:0-1690 GCA_964514295.1 uncultured Alphaproteobacteria bacterium | reverse complement strand
CGTGGCCGAGGCGCTGGCCCAGGTGGGGCTGGCGGATCTCGCCGGCCGCCACCCGCACATGCTGTCGGGCGGCCAGCGCCAGCGCGTGGCGATCGCGCGCGCCATCGTCCGCCGCCCGGCTTTCGTGATGGCCGACGAGCCGGTCTCGGCCCTCGACATGACGATCCAGAAGCAGGTGCTCACCCTGTTCCGCGACCTCCAGCGCAGCCACGCCTTCGCCTGCCTGTTCATCTCCCATGACCTGGCCGCGGTCGAGCAGGTGGCCGACCGGGTGGTGGTGATGCAGGCCGGCCGGATCGTGGAGGAAGGCGCCACCGCCGACATCTTCGAGCGGCCGCGGCATCCCTATACCCAGGCCCTGCTGGAGGCATCGCCGATGCTGGCCGTGGCATGATCCCCGCCCCCGGCGCGGCCGTGTGGGACGCCGGCTTCCGCAGCCTGTGGGCCGAGACCAGCCGCGAGCCGGCGCCAGACTGCCCGCCCCTGGCTGGCGAGGCGACGGCCGATGTGCTGGTGATCGGGGCCGGCTATGCCGGATTGTCAGCCGCCATCCATCTTGCCGACCGCGGGGCCCGCGTGGTGGTGCTGGAGGCCGAAGCGCCCGGCCATGGCGGCTCGGGCCGCAATGGCGGCCAGGTGATACCCGGCATCCGCCACTTCCGGCAGGACTGCGTGGACGCCTTCGGGGCCGAGCGCGGGGACCGGCTCTACCGCTTCGGGGCCGGCGCGCAGGATGCCGTGTGGGGCTTCATCGACCGCTTCGCCATCGCCTGCGACGATGTCCGCCGGGGCTGGGTACAGGCTGCCCATGGCGCCGCCTCGCTGGCCCTGGGGCGCCAGCGCGCCGCCGCCTGGCAGCGCTTCGGCGCACCCGTCGAGCTGCTCGATGCCGCCGCCATCGCCCGGCTCACCGGCTCGCACGAATATGTCGGCGGCTTCGTCGACCGCCGCGGCGGCCACCTGAACCCGCTGGCCTATGCCCGCGGCCTGGCGCGCGGGGCGCTGTCGCTGGGGGTGGCGGTGCATGGCGCCAGCCGGGTCACGGCACTGGCCGCGGATGGCCCCGGCTTCCTCGCCAGGACGGCGGGTGGGGCGGTGCGCGCACGCCGGGTGGTGGTGGCGACCACCGGCTACAGCGACGGCCTGATCCCCGGGCTGTCGGCCAGCATCCTGCCGGTGCAGAGCTTCCAGGTGGCGACCGCCCCGCTGTCGGCCGGTCAGCGCGGGCGCATCCTGGCGAATGGCGAGGCGGTGTCGGACACCCGCAACCTGCTGCGCTACTTCCGCCTGGACCGCGACGGCCGGCTGGTGGTGGGCGGGCGCGGCACCCTGCGCCCGGCCCGCGGCCTCGCCAGCTTCTCGCTGGTGCGGATGACGCTGGCGAAGCTCTATCCGGAACTGGCGGACGCCCCGATCACCCACTGGTGGGGCGGCTTCGTCGCCGTCGCCCTGCCCGAGCGCTGGCCGCGCCTGCACCAGCCGGCGCCGGGGCTGTTCGTGTCGATGGGCTGCAATGGCAAGGGCGTGGCCTGGGCCAGCGCCTTCGGCAGCGTGCTGGCGGATGCCGCCCTGGGCGCGGCCGAGGCATCGCTGCCGCTGCCGGTCACGCCGGTGCCGCGCATCCCCCTGCCGGCGCTGCGCCGGGTCTACCAGGCGATCGGCACCGCCTGGTACCGCCTGCTGGACGCCC
>CAZEQG010000626.1:0-1693 GCA_964514295.1 uncultured Alphaproteobacteria bacterium | reverse complement strand
GCCGCGCCTGTTCTTCAAGGTCGGACGCACCAGCGGACAGGACGTGGTCGAGCTCGAGCACGTCACCTTCGCGCATCCCGGCGGCGAGCCGCTGATCAAGGGCCTGAGCACGCGCATCGACAAGGGCGACAAGGTCGCCATCGTCGGCCGCAACGGCATCGGCAAGACCACGCTGCTGCACGCCATCCTGGGCGAGGTGCCGCTGGAGAGCGGGGAGATCACCATCGGCGGCAAGCCGCGGGTGGGCTGGGTGCACCAGGAGGCGCCGGGCGGCGCCGAGTCGCCGCTGGAGGTGGTGCTGGCGGCACTGACCGAGCGGGCGGCCCTGCTGGCCGAGGCCGAAACCGCCGACGGCGCGCGGCTGGCCGACATCCACGAGCGGCTGCGCAGCATCGGGGCGGATTCGGCGCCGGCCCGGGCGGCGCGCATCCTGGCCGGGCTCGGCTTCGATGCCGAGGCGCAGGCGCGCCCGATGTCGAGCTTTTCCGGCGGCTGGCGCATGCGGGTGGCGCTGGCCGCGGGGCTGACGGCCGACCCCGAGCTGCTGCTGCTCGACGAGCCGACCAACCACCTGGACTTCGAAGCTTCGGCCTGGCTTGAGAGCTATCTGGCCCGCTACCCCCACACCCTGCTGCTGATCAGCCATGACCGGGTGCTGCTGAACCGCTGCGTCGACCATATCCTGCATCTCCAGGGCGGCAAGCTCACGCTGTGGCGCGGCGGCTACGACCAGTTCGAGCGGCAGCGGCGCGAGAAGCAGGCGCTCCAGACCGCCCTACGCGAGCGCCAGGAGGCGCAGCGCAAGCACCTGCAATCCTTCGTCGACCGCTTCCGCTACAAGGCCAGCAAGGCCCGCCAGGCGCAGAGCCGGCTGAAGATGATCGCCCGGCTGGAGCCGATCGCCGAGGCTGTCGATGATCCCAGCGTGACCTTCCGCTTCCCCGAACCGGAGGAGCTGGCGCCGCCGCTGCTGACGCTGGACCGGGTGGCCGTCGGCTACACCCCGGGCCGGCCGGTGCTGCGCGGGCTCGACCTTCGTCTCGACCCCGACGACCGCATCGCGCTGCTGGGCGCCAATGGCAACGGCAAGTCGACCCTGGCAAAGCTGCTGGCCGGCCGCCTGGCGCCGGAGGCGGGCGAGGTGTTCCGTGCCGCGCGCCTGAAGGCGGGCTTTTTCGCCCAGCACCAGATCGAGGACCTGCGGCCGGAGGAGACGCCCCACCAGCACCTCGCGGCCCTGATGCCCCAGGCGCGGCCGGATCAGGTGCGGGCCCGGCTCGGCGGCTTCGGCCTGACCCAGGAGCGCGCCGAGACCAGGGTGAGGCACCTGTCGGGCGGCGAGAAGGCCCGGCTGACCCTGGCCCTGGTGACCCACGCCGCCCCGAACCTGCTGATCCTGGACGAGCCGACCAACCATCTGGACATCGACGCGCGCGAGGCGCTGGTGCATGCGCTGGCCGGCTATCCCGGGGCGGTGGTGCTGGTCAGCCATGATCCGCATCTGGTGTCGCTGGTGGCGGACCGGCTGATCCTGGTTGCCGGCGGCACTGCGCGCCCCTTCGACGGCGATGTCGACGACTACCGCGACCTCGTGCTGAGCCAGGGCAAGGCCAAGGACAAGGAAAAGGAAAAGGACAGACTGGCGACGGCGGCGGCGGCGAAGCCGCGCCCGGCCCTGGCGCCGGGCGACCTG
>CAZEQG010000625.1:0-1697 GCA_964514295.1 uncultured Alphaproteobacteria bacterium | reverse complement strand
GCCGGGACGTCACCATCGACATCCTCACCCCGGCCGAGGCGCTGCACCTGCCGCCAGGCCATGGCTATGTGTGAGGGGTGGCGCAAGGCCCGGAAGCTGCCGTGCCGCCCGCCTCATCGGCCTGCCGGCATGGTCGGGGAGAGAGGATTCGAACCTCCGGCCCCCACGTCCCGAACGTGGTGCTCTACCAGGCTGAGCTACTCCCCGGGCCGAACAGGCGGTGCTTATAGACCCGCCGTTCCGGCCCGGCAAGCTCAATAGGCGCGCTCGACCGCGAAATCCGCGAGGTCGGCCAGGGCCTGGCGCATCGGCGAGTCGGGGAAGGCGGCCAGGGCCAGCTTGGCCTCCTCGGCGGCGGCGCGGGCCCGGGCATGGGTTTCGCCAAGGGCACCGTGCCGCTGCAGCAGGGCGATCGCCTGCGCGAGGTCGCCCTCGCCGATCTGCTGATCCTCCAGCGTGCGCTTCCAGAAGGTGCGCTCGGCCGCATCGGCGCGGGCAATCGCAAGGATCACCGGCAGGGTGATCTTGCCATCGCGGAAATCGTCGCCCACGGTCTTGCCCAGCTCCGCCTGGCGGGCGGAATAGTCCAGCATGTCGTCGATGAGCTGGAAGGCGATGCCGAGCGCCATGCCATAGCGTTCCAGCGCCTCCTCCTCGGCCGCCGGGCGCCCGGCCACCACGGCGCCAATGCGCGCGGCGGCGGCGAACAGGGCGGCGGTCTTGGCGCGGATCACCGCCAGATAGTCATCCTCGGTGGTGGTGATGTCGTTGGCTGTCTGGAGCTGCATCACCTCGCCCTCGGCAATCACCGCCGAGGCATGGGAGAGGATGCTGAGCACGGGGAGCGAGCCGTCGGCCACCATCAGCTCGAAGGAACGGGAGAACAGGAAATCGCCCACCAGCACGCTCGGCTTGTTGCCCCACACCGCATTGGCGGTGTCGGTGCCGCGCCGCAGGTGGCTTTCGTCAACCACGTCATCGTGCAGCAGCGTGGCGGTGTGGATGAATTCCACGCAGGCCGCCAGCTTCACATGGCGCTGCCCCCCGCGATAGCCGCACAGGCGCGCCGCCGCCAGCGTCAGCAGCGGGCGCAGCCGCTTGCCCCCGGCTGCCACGATGTGGCCGGCGAGCTGCGGGATCAGGGCCACGGGGCTCGCCATGCGGGCGATGATCTCACGGTTCACCGCCGCCAGGTCCTCGGCCAGCAGCCCCGTCAGCGCCTCGATCCCCGGGCGCGGGGGCGTCGCGATCTGGGGGGCTGCCGGCACGGGTCGTTCTCCTGGCGATCCGGCCGCCCTTGACGGCCGCGTGACAGGGCCGGAGCATAGGGAGGGGCCGCGCCGGGTCAAGGGCCGCGGCGAGGAAGCCATGCGCGAACTGCTGCGAACCAATGACCCGGTGCGCCTGTCCTGGCTGACGGCGCTGCTGGCCGATGCCGGCATCGCGGCAATCGTGTTCGATCAGCATGCCAGCATCGTCGAAGGCAGCATCGGCGCCATTCCGCGCCGGCTGATGGTGGCCGAGGGCGACCATGCGGCGGCCATCGCCCTGCTGCGGGACGCCGGGGAGTGGGGTGACGGCTGAGTGGGGGCGGATGACCGGCGGACCGGCCGAGGCGGGGGATGTCAGCGAGGACCGGCTGCTCGGCGGCCGGGTGCGGCTGCGCCAGCCGCGCCGGGGCTACCGGGCGGCGGTCG
>CAZEQG010000624.1:0-1699 GCA_964514295.1 uncultured Alphaproteobacteria bacterium | reverse complement strand
AAGAAGCAGCCCGCAGCTGCGCCGTGCACGTGCGGGCCAGCGGCAGGGCCCTCAGCCGCTCGGCGATGGCCAGCATCCGCTCGGCTTCCGCCGCCAGGTCGGCGCGCGCCGCCTCGGCCGCCTTGGTCGCCAGGGTTTCCCTGATGGTGCCGCTCTTGGTCAGGAACAGCGCCATATAGGTGTCGGGCGACCCTTCGCCGGCCAGCATGGCGGCGATGGTGGCGGCGCGGCTCTGGTCGGTGCCGGCACCGCGCTGCGGCGGGTTATGCCCATCCTGCAGCGCGGCAGTGGGCAGGCCGGCCGCGACCTCCGCCAGGATCTCGGCCCCGGTGGTGCCCGGCGCCAGGCCGAAGCAGCGCCAGGTATGGGCCAGCAGCCCGTCGATCCCGCCCTGACCGGCCAGCGCCCGCTCGAATTGCGGGCGGTCGCGCGCCAGCGCGGCCAGGATCTCGTCGAAGCCCTCCTCGCCCATGCTCGCGGCCAGGCCGGCCACGTCGTCGGCATGCTCGGGCGCGGTCACGGCCTGGTCGCGGGCCGCGCGCCGCAATGCCGCGATCATGCGGTCGTCGGCCAGTTCGAAATGTGGTGCCACCCGGGCCTCCACGGGAAAGCGGCGCAGCAGCGACTGGCAGAAGGCGTGGATGGTCTGGATGCGCAGCCCGCCCGGCGCATCCAGCACGGTGGCGAACAGGCGACGGGCGGTGGCGATCCGCCGCCGGTCGGGCGTGCTGCCGAGCGCCGCCAGCGCCTGCTCAAGGGCATCGTCGCCGGCGCGCGCCCAGCCGGCCAGCACCTCCAGCAGCCGCCCCAGCATCTCGGCCGCGGCGGCCTTGGTGAAGGTCAGACACAGGATGCGGTGCGGCGGGCAGTTGTCCAGCAGCAGGTTCAGCATGCGGTCGACCAGCACCTTGGTCTTGCCGGTGCCGGCCGAGGCGGTGACCCAGGCCGAGCATTGCGGCGCCGCCGCCCGGCGCTGCTCCCCGGTGGCGGTCATTCGGCCTCTCCGGCCTCGGCGTTCGACCATTCTGCGAGGCGCGCCAGATGGGCGTAGTCGGAAAAGCGCGGCGCGCGCGCGGGGTCGGGCACGCTGAGATAGGGCTGGGCCGGATCGGCAAAGGCGGCGACCAGGCGGCGCAGGCCGTCGCGCGCCTGGTCGGCCAGCAGGTCGAGATCGCCCTTGACCGGCTTCTCCTCGCCCGGCACGCGCCCGCCCGACAGCCGCCAATGGGCGAGTTCCCTGACCGGCGCCGCGGTCACGCCGGCAAAGCCGCCCTCCCGCGCGATCAGCGCCTCCAGGGGAAGCTGCGGCGCCAGCCCGGCCTCGATCTGCGGCTGGGTCGGCGGGGTGCCGGTCTTGTAGTCGAGGATGGCAAGGCCGCCGCCGGCCAGAAGGTCGATGCGGTCGGCGGTCGCGGTCAGGGTGAAGCCGTCGACCACCAGCGATCCCTTCACCTCCGTCAGCGATGCCGCGACCTGCCCGCGGCGCTGCGCCTCGACGGCCAGGAACCAGTCGGCGATGCGCAGGAAGCGCGGCCACCAGAAGGCCCGCACCCCCGGCCGGTCCATCACCGGTGCGAAGGCTTCGGCGCCATGGCGCAGCAGGCGCTCGCGGGCGTCCGCCGGCAGCGCCGGGCCGGCGCATTCGGCCACGAAGCGGTCAAGGGCGCGGTGGATGATGGTGCCGCGCTCGGCCGCGCCG
>CAZEQG010000623.1:268-1701 GCA_964514295.1 uncultured Alphaproteobacteria bacterium | reverse complement strand
AGGCGCCGGCGTGGCTCGGGCCGCTGTTCGCCCTGCCGCCGGCCCTGGCGGCGCTGGCGTTTTCGCTGCTGCTGCCCGGCGTCGCGGCCGGCGAGGCGGTCGAGTGGAGCCTCGCCTGGGCGCCGCAGCTCGGCATTTCCTTCGCCTTCCGCATCGACGGGCTGGCGCTGCTGTTCGCCCTGCTGGTGACCGGCATCGGCGCCGCCGTCATGCTCTATTCCGGCGTCTACCTGGCCGATCATCCGCGCATCGGGCGGTTCTTCCTGTATCTGACGCTGTTCATGGTGTCCATGCTGGGCCTGGTGACGGCCGACGACGCCATCGCGCTGTTCGTGTTCTGGGAACTGACGACGGTCACGTCGTTCCTGCTCATCGGCTTCACCCACGACGACCCGAAAAGCCGCCGCAACGCCCTGCAGGCACTGCTGCTGACCGGCGCCGGCGGCCTCGCGCTGCTGGCCGGCCTGCTGCTGCTGGGGCAGGAGACGGGCACGCTCCGCCTGTCGCAGATGGACCCGGCGGTGGTGCAGGCCTCGGCGCTGCTGCCGGGGATCACGGTACTGGTGCTGATCGGCTGCTTCACCAAGTCGGCGCAGTTCCCCTTCCACTTCTGGCTGCCCAACGCCATGAGCGCGCCGACGCCGGTGTCGGCCTACCTGCATTCGGCGACCATGGTGAAGGCCGGCATCTACCTGCTGGCCCGCCTGTCGCCCAGCCTCGGCGGCAGCGAGATCTGGGTGTGGAGCCTGACGCTGGCCGGCGCCGTCACCGCCGTCGTCGGCGCCCTGTGGGCGGTGCGCCAGACCGACCTGAAGCAGATGCTGGCGTGGACCACCGTCATGGCCCTCGGCACGCTGACCCTGCTGCTGGCGGGGTCGGAGCCCATCAGCATCGCCGCCGCCATGACCTTCCTGGTGGTGCATGCCCTCTACAAGGCGACGCTGTTCATGGTGGTCGGCATCCTCGACCACGAGGCTGGCACGCGCGACAAGCGGCTGCTCGGCGGCCTCCTGCGCGCCATGCCGCTGACGGCGGCGGCGGCGGCGCTGGCGGCCATGTCCATGGGCGGCTTCCCGCCGTTTCTCGGCTTCATCGGCAAGGAGCTGAAGTACGAGGGCGCGCTGGCCCTGACCGCCATGCCGGGCATCGCCGCCACCGGCCTCGTGCTCGCCAGCGCCTGCATGGTGGCGGTGGCCGGCATGGTCGCCATCGGGCCCTTCCTCGGGCGCGAGCGGCGCGCCGTCGCCGCCCATCCGCACGATCCGCCGGCGGGCATGCTGGTGGGGCCGCTGCTGCTGGCGGGGCTCGGCCTCGCCTTCGGGCTGGCGCCGGGGCTGATCTCCGGCACCCTGGTGCAGCCGGCGGTGACGGCGGTGCTGGGCGCCCCGGCGGAGGTCAAGCTGAAACTGTGGCACGGCATCAACGTGCCGCTC
>CAZEQG010000623.1:0-212 GCA_964514295.1 uncultured Alphaproteobacteria bacterium | reverse complement strand
CCGTCATCGCCGCCCTGGATGCCGTGACCGCCCGCCTGCCGACCACCGGCGACGCCGCCTACGACGGCGCCCTGGCCGGCTTCAAGCGCCTAGCGGCCTGGCAGACGGACCTGCTGCAGAGCGGCCGGCCGCGCCTCTACATGGCGACCACCGTCGGCACCGTCGCCGTGCTCGCCCTGGCGACGCTGGTCGGCGGCGGCGGCGTGGTGCTG
>CAZEQG010000622.1:1493-1709 GCA_964514295.1 uncultured Alphaproteobacteria bacterium | reverse complement strand
GGGCAGCGCCGCCAGGCCGCCGCCCCAGCCGGCCGCCCAGCGGTAGCGGTTGTAGCCGAGGAACACCTCGTCGCCGCCATCGCCGGACAGGGCCACGGTGACCCGGCCGCGGGCCAGCCGGGAGACCAGATAGGTTGGCAGCTGGGAGGCATCGGCGAAGGGCTCGTCGTACCAGCCGGGCACCGCCGGCACCAGTGCCAGGGCCTCGGCGGCGGT
>CAZEQG010000622.1:0-1462 GCA_964514295.1 uncultured Alphaproteobacteria bacterium | reverse complement strand
TCGCGGCGCGGACCGGGACCGGGCGATGCTCGTCGTCGTGCCCGGCCTCGGCAAAGCCGATGGTGAAGCTGTCGACCGGCCCCGCCGCCGCCATCAGGGCGGTCACCGCGGTCGAATCGAGGCCGCCCGACAGCAGCACGCCCAGCGGCACGTCGGCCACGAGCTGGCGGCGCACCGCCGCTGCCAGCAACGCCTCGGTGCGCTCCTGCGCGGCGTTCTCGTCGGCCGGGACGGGGCGGGGCCGGCGGGCGATGGCGGCCAGATCCCACCACCGCTCCAGCCTCGGCGCGCCCTGCGCCTCCAGTTCCAGCAGGCAGCCCGGCTCCAGCTTCTGCACCCCGGCCAGGATGGAGCGCGGCGCCGGCACCTGGGCCAGCCGCAGATAGGCAGCCAGCGCCGCCGGGTCGATCGCGCCCGGGCATTCCGGGTGGACGCGCAGGGCCTTCATCTCGGACCCGAAGATCAGGCTGCCGCCGACAAGCGACCAGTAGAGCGGCTTGATCCCCAGCCGGTCCCGGGCCAGGGTCAGCCTGCGGGCGCGACGGTCCCAGAAGGCGAGGGCGAACATCCCGTTCAGCCGTTCCAGGGTTGCCCTGACCCCCCATCGCCGGCATCCCTTGAGGATGACCTCGGTATCGCCGGTCGACCGGAAAGTTTCGCCCAACGCCTCAAGATCGGCCCGTATATCCTTGAAATTATATATTTCTCCATTGTAGACCAGGAGGTAGTTCCCGTCCTCCGTGGCCATTGGCTGGTTGCCCGCCGGCGACAGGTCGAGGATCGCCAGCCGCCGGAAGGCAAGGGCGCAGCCCCCATCCGGGTCGCTCCACACGGCATCGCTGTCCGGCCCGCGATGGGCCAGGGCAGCACCCATCGCCGCCGCGATCCGCGCCATTTCGGCCGGGGCATATTGCCGCCGGCGGTCGATCCATCCTGCGATGCCGCACATGGCCCGGACAGTAGCGGCCGGCGGGCGCTCTGTCAGGTGCTATTGCCATCACCGGCGGGCGGCGGCGCCGCCCGGGCGAAGTCCCCTTGCCGGGGCGGCCGCGGCGTGGTTGAAGCCCGCCATGATCCTCAAGGCGATGGCGGAGCCCTTCAGGCGGTGGCGGCCGGCGGTGCGGCTGGCCTGGCCGTGGTTCCTGGTGTCGGTGCTGGCGATGGTGGCGGCGCTGGCCCGCCGCGAGCCGCAGGATGCCGGCATCGATGCCGTGCTGGCGGGGCTGGCGCATTGGCTCAGCCTGCTTTTGTTCCTCACCGCCTGGATGCGCTTCCTGGCGGGCGGCGCCGAGATCCGGCTGAGCCGCCCGGTGCTGCTGGCGACCGGCCGGGTGGCGCTGTTCGGGGCCGCGCTCTACGCCGCCTGGCAGGGCGGGCTGCTGCTGCTCGTGCTGGCGATCGCGGCCGGGCACGGCCTCGGCCTGCCGGACATCGCCATCGACGGGCTGCTGCTGCTGGCGCT
>CAZEQG010000621.1:1501-1713 GCA_964514295.1 uncultured Alphaproteobacteria bacterium | reverse complement strand
GCAGCTCCGGCGCGGCATCGCGTGCCGCCGCCAGGGACTCCTCGGCGAAGCTCGACAGCAGCACCGGCACCGCCGGCCCAAACGCCCGCACCGCCGCCACCGTTGCCTCGGCGGTTTCCCGCTCGCGGCCCGGGCAGGGCTTGATCTCGAGGTTCGCCCCCATGCCGAGGTCGGCCAGCAGGTCCAGGGTTTCCTCGAGCTCAAGCCCTGCC
>CAZEQG010000621.1:0-1491 GCA_964514295.1 uncultured Alphaproteobacteria bacterium | reverse complement strand
GAACTCCGGGGCGAACCAGCCGCCGGCGTCCAGCGCCCCGACCACCGACAGCGGCGCGTCGGCCATGGGGCCGGCGCCGTCCGTCGTGCGGTCGAGCGTGTCGTCGTGGAACACCACGCAGCGGCCGTCGGCCGTCAGCTTGACGTCGCACTCGATCCAGGTCGCGCCGTCCTCGTGCGCCCGCCGGAAGGCGGCGCGCGTGTTCTCGGGCGCCGCGGCGGAGGCGCCGCGGTGCGCGATCACCCGGGGCAGGGCGACAGGCAGATCGGACATGGAACGCTCCCTCCGAGAAGCGGCGGCGGCCGATGCCCCGCAGGGCCCCGCCGCCGCCGACGCGGCCTTATTCGGCCGACTGCTTCTCGCCGTCCTCGCTGATGTCGCGACCGGTTTCCTGGTCGACCTGCTTCATGGACAGCTTCACCTTGCCGCGGTCGTCGAAACCGAGGCACTTCACCTTGACCATGTCGCCGACCTTGACGACGTCGCCGGTGTTCTTCACCCGGTGCGGCGCCAGCTCGGAGATGTGGACGAGGCCGTCGCGCGAACCCAGGAAGTTCACGAAGGCGCCGAAGTCCATGATCTTGACCACCTTGCCGGTGTAGATCGCGTTCAGCTCCGGCTCGGCGACGATGCCCTTGATCCACGCGACGGCGCGATCGGTGTTCTCCGGGTTGGCGGAGGCGATCTTGATGGTGCCGTCGTCCTCGATGTCGATCTTCGTGCCGGTCTGCTCGGTGATCTCGCGGATGACCTTGCCGCCGGACCCGATGATGTCGCGGATCTTGGACGGGTTGATGCTCATGGTGGTGATGCGCGGGGCGTTGGCGGCCACCGAGTCGCGGGCGCCGGTCAGGGCCGCGGCCATCTCGCCCAGGATGTGCAGGCGGCCGTCGCGCGCCTGGCGCAGGGCGACCTCCATGATCTCCTTGGTGATGGACGTGATCTTGATGTCCATCTGCAGCGAGGTGACGCCCTGTTCGGTGCCGGCCACCTTGAAGTCCATGTCGCCCAGGTGATCTTCGTCACCCAGGATGTCGGACAGCACGGCGAAGCCGTCGTCTTCCTTGATCAGGCCCATGGCGATGCCGGCCACCGGCCGGGCCAGCGGCACGCCGGCATCCATCAGCGCCAGCGAGCTGCCGCACACCGTGGCCATCGAGGAGGAGCCGTTCGACTCGGTGATCTCCGAGACCACGCGCAGGGTGTAGGGGAACTTGTCCTTCGGCGGCAGCAGCGGCCGCACGGCCCGCCAGGCGAGCTTGCCATGGCCGACCTCGCGCCGGCCGGGGCTGCCCATGCGCCCGGTCTCGCCCACCGAATAGGGCGGGAAGTTGTAGTGCAGCATGAAGTGCTCGCGGTATTCGCCTTCGAGCGCGTCGATCACCTGCTCGTCCTGTCCGGTGCCCAGCGTGGCGACGACCAGCGCCTGGGTTTCCCCGCGGGTGAACAGGGCCGAGCCGTGGGTGCGCGGCAGGACGCTGTTGCGGATCT
>CAZEQG010000620.1:0-1728 GCA_964514295.1 uncultured Alphaproteobacteria bacterium | reverse complement strand
ACCGTGGTCATGGCCGTGGTGATGATGATCTGGAACAGGCTGGTGCCGACGACCACCGAGGCCCGCATGCGCAGCACATAGAGCATGACGGGCAGCAGGATGAAGCCGCCGCCCACCCCCATGATGGCCGACAGGATGCCGACCCCGCCGCCCAGCGCCAGCGGCGGAATGGCCGAGATATAGAGGCCCGACTTGGGAAACTTCATCCGCCAGGGCAGGCCGTACAGCCACATCGGGCGACGGCGCTCCTTGCGGGGGGCCGGCTCTCCGCGGCGGCGGCGCAGGATCTGCTCCAGGCTTTCCTTGAGCATCAGGGTGCCGATGACCCCGAGGAAGACCAGATAGGCCAGGGCCACGACCAGATCGGCCTGGCCCATCAGACGCAGCCAGCGGAACATCTCGACGCCGACCAGCGCGCCCAGAATGCCACCCCCGGCCATGATGCCGCCCATGCGGAAGTCGACCGCCCCGCGCGAGGAATAGCTGATCACGCCCGAGGTCGAGGAGGCGACGACGTGGCTGGCCTGACTGGCGACCGCGACGGTCGGGGGGATGCCGAGGAACACCAGGATCGGCGCCATCAGGAAGCCGCCGCCGATCCCGAACAGGCCCGAGACAAAGCCGACCAGCCCGCCCAGCAGAACCAGAACAGGCCAGTTCACCGAAACCTCGGCGATCGGCAGATAGATATCCAAAGGGCGGACCTTCGGCTGGAGCAGGACCGGATCCGGCGCGAACGCCGGAGGTCAAAGGGCTTAGACCCGCGCTTTCGGCATGGCCAGTGCGCGAGCGCGACAGGCGAGGCGAATCCTTACTCGCGGGCGGCCATCAGCTCGCGGCGGGGGGCGCGGCGGCCATGAATTCGCGGGCGCGCTGTTCGGCGGCGGTGCGCTGGGCCTCGGTCATCTGCGCGCCGAGACGGGTCACCGAGGCCGTCGCCTGCTCGTCGCCCGAGCGCGCCGCAGCCCGGTACCAGGCATAGGCCTCAACCAGATTGACCGTCATACCGCCTTCGCCCCGCTCGTGGATGACGGCGGCGTTGAACTGGGCATCGACCAGACCCGCGCGCCCGGCCCGCTCGATCCAGTCAAGGCCCGTCGGCCGGTCCGGTGTGCCGTCCGCCCCCTCGAACAGGCGCATGCCATAGGCGAACATGCCGCGCGGATAACCGCCCTCAGCCGACCGCCGCGTCCAGGCCAGGCTCTCGGCCATGTCGACGGGCGCGCCGGCCTCGCCGGTCTCATACAGTCCCGCCAGCATCAGCTGCGCCGGGCCATAGCCCAGGTCCGCCGACTGGATCAGCAGGTCGAGACCCTCGGGATCGTCCTCCTCAATGGCCGTCAGGGCGCGCTCATAAAGGTCCGTCGCCTGGGCCACGGTCTCGGCCGACAGGGGCGCCGCCGTCGTGGCCAGCGCGGCCAGCGGGGCGGCCGAAGCGGACTCTGCCCCCCCTTCTAGGGTCCACGGCAGGGCCTGGCCGGTCAGTTCGGTAAAGGCATAGAGGCCGCCCATCAGGGTGACCGCCACCGCCGAGGCGCCCAAAGCCTTCTTCATCGTCGAGCCGTCACGGGCGGCCTGACGATCCATACGCTCCTGAAGTCGCGACTTGCCGCCCCGCTTCAGACCAAAGGCCGACCGGGCCGGCTCGGGTTCGGGCGTGGCCATGGCGGCGCGGGCCGCCTCGACCGCACCCCGGGTCGAGGCCGAAGCCCGACCGGCGGCGGCGGC
>CAZEQG010000619.1:0-1730 GCA_964514295.1 uncultured Alphaproteobacteria bacterium | reverse complement strand
CGAAGCTGGCCCAGCCTCTGCCGGCGGTGCTGCTGGCGCCGGTGGCGGCCGCCCAGTCGCCCGGCCATTTCGCGGCGGTGACGGCGGCCGAGGTCGAGGCCTTTGACGATGCCGCCTGGGCGGACATGCAGATCGTCTCGCGCGCGCAGGTGCCGCTGGCCGGGCCGGCACCCACGGAGTTCGTGGTGTTCCGCGGCGGCGAGGGCCTGCGCGACCAGGTGGCGGTGATCGTCGGCACGCCCGATCCGGCCCGCCCGGTGCTGGCGCGGCTGCATTCGGCCTGCCTCACCGGCGACCTGTTCGGCTCCCTGCGCTGCGACTGCGGGGACCAGCTTCGCGCCACCATCCCCGCCATGGCGGCGGCCGGCGGCGGCGTGCTGCTGTACCTCGACCAGGAGGGCCGCGGCACCGGGCTCGCCAACAAGATGCGCGCCTATGCGCTGCAGGATGCCGGGCTCGACACCATCGATGCCGATGCCGTGCTGGGATTTGACGCGGACGAGCGGCGCTACGGCATGGCGGCGCGGATGCTCGTCCTCCTGGGCTTCCGCACGGTCCGGCTGGTCACCAACAATCCCGAAAAGATCGCCGCCCTGGCCGCCGCCGGCATCGCGGTGGAGGGGCGCGAGGCCCTGACCGGGGCGGTGACGGTGGAGAACCGCCGCTATCTCCAGGCCAAGCAGAACCGCGCCGGCCACCTGCTGGAAGAGCTGCGGCTGGGCGATTGAGGGAGGGGAAGATGAGGATCCTTGCCGCCGCGCTCGCCCTGCTGCTGGCTTCCCCGGCAGCCGCCCAGCCCGCCCGCTACGAGATCGACCCGGCCCATGCCGTGGTCGCCTTCCTGGTCCACCACATCGGCTATGCCAAGGTGCTGGGCCAGTTCCTGAAGGTGGAGGGCGGCTTCACCTATGATGCGGCCGGGCAGCGCCTGGAGGACCTGGTGGTCACGCTGCGCGCCGATTCCGTGTTCAGCAACGACGCCGCCCGCGACGAGCACCTGAAGGGGCCGGATTTCCTCGATACCGCGCGCCACCCGTCGATCGTCTTCCGCGGCACGGCGGCGGAACCGACCGGCCCCGACACGGGGCGGATCACCGGCGATCTCACCATCCTCGGCGTCACCCGACCGGCCACCGTGACGGTGCGCAAGAACAAGGAGGGCCCCTACCCCTTCGGCGACAGCTACGCCATCGGCATATCGGCCCGCGCCACGGTGAAGCGCAGCGACTTCGGCATGGTCTACGCGGTCGAGAATGGCTGGGTCGGCGACGAGGTGGAGGTGCTGATCGAGCTGGAGGCGATCCGGCGCTAGGGTGGGCGGGCCGGCCGGCCGTCAGCCCTGGGCCCGCGGGTGCGCGCTCTGGTGGACGGCCCGCAGGCGCGCGGCATCGACCGCGGTGTAGCGCTGGGTGGTGGACAGGGAGGCGTGGCCGAGCAGGTCCTGGATCGCCCTGAGATCGGCCCCGGCGCCAAGCAGATGGGTGGCAAAGCTGTGGCGCAGCGCATGCGGCGTCGCCCCCTCCGGCAGGCCGAGGGCGGCGCGGAGCTGCTGCATCAGCCCCTGCACCAGGCGCGGGTTCAGAGGGCCGCCCCGGGCGCCGAGAAACAGCGGGGCGGCCGGACCGGCGGCATAGGGGCAGGCGGCGAGATAGGCCGCGACGGCCTGCCCGACCACCGGCAGCAGCGGCACCAGCCGGGTCTTGGAGCCCTTGCCGGTGACGCGCAGCGCC
>CAZEQG010000618.1:0-1732 GCA_964514295.1 uncultured Alphaproteobacteria bacterium | reverse complement strand
CACCCTGGGGGTGACCACCATCTGCTTCACGCTGGCCGATGTCGGGCGGGCGGCCGGCGCCTCCCTCGGCGTTCTCGGCCACGGCGCGCGCGACGTGGCGGCGGCCGCGCGCTGGATGATGTTCCTGGCCGACACGGCGCGCACGCAAGGGGTGCTGGCGCTTGACCGGCTGAAGGCCGAGATCGCCGGCGACCCGTTCCTGTCGCTTGCCATCGGCCTGGTGGTCGACGGCACGCCGCCGCAGGAGATCGACCTTGTGCTGCAGCAGGAGCTGGCGGCCCGCCGCCAGCGCGCCCGGCGCTGCGCCGAGGTGCTGCGCCGGGCGGCCGAGATCGCACCCGCCATGGGGCTGATCGGCACCCTGGTGGGGCTGGTGCAGATGCTGGGCAATCTGGACGATCCGCAGCGCATCGGCCCGGCCATGGCGATCGCCCTGCTGACCACCTTCTATGGCGCCGTGCTGGCCTATATGCTGTTCATCCCCCTTGCCGCCAAGATCGACAAGAACGCCAACGACGACCAGCTCGTCGACGAGGTCTACCTGCTGGGCGCCGGCTCGATCGCCCGCCAGGAGAACCCGCGCCGGCTGGAGATGCTGCTGAACGCCGCCCTGCCGCCCGAACATCGCATTGCCTATTTCGATTGACCCGGAAGGACCAGGATCATGCAGCTCCTCATCCTCGGCCCGCTCGACGGTCATTTCACCACGGCCAGCCAGATTGCGCTGGCCCGCGGCGCCAAGGTTTCCCACGTCTCGACCCTCGACCAGGCGATGACGGCCCTGCGCGCCGGCCAGGGAGCAGATCTGCTGATGGTCGATGCAAGGCTGCCGATCGCCCGCCTGGTCGAGAACCTGAAGGCCGAACGCATCAATGTGCCGGTGATCGCCTGCGGCATCGGCAGCGATGCCGACGCCGCCGTGCGCGCCATCAAGGCCGGCGCCAAGGAGTATATCCCGCTTCCCCCCAACGCCGAGCTGATCGCGGCCGTGCTGGAGGCGGTGGCGGAGGAAAGCTCCGCCGTGGTCTTCCGCGATCCGGCCATGGCCAAGGTGGTGAAGCTGGCCGATCAGATCGCGCCCTCCGACGCCTCGGTGCTGGTGACCGGCGAATCGGGCACCGGCAAGGAGGTGATGGCCCGCTACATCCACGCCAAGTCGCGCCGGGCAAGCCAGAAATTCGTCTCGGTGAACTGTGCGGCGATCCCTGAGAACCTGTTGGAATCCGAGCTGTTCGGGCACGAGAAGGGGGCCTTCACCGGCGCCGTCGCCCGGCGCATCGGCAAGTTCGAGGAAGCCAATGGCGGCACCCTGCTGCTGGACGAGATCAGCGAGATGCATCCGCGCCTGCAGGCCAAGCTGCTGCGCGCCATCCAGGAGCGCGAGATCGACCGGGTCGGCGGCACCACGCCGATCAAGGTGAACATCCGCCTGATCGCCACCTCGAACCGCAACCTGGTGGACGAGGTGAAGGCCGGCAACTTCCGCGAGGACCTGTATTTCCGCCTCAACGTGTTCAACCTCCAGCTTCCCCCGCTGCGCCAGCGGCCGCACGACGTGAAGGTGCTGTCGGAGCATTTCGCCGCGAAATACGCCGATGCCAACGGCCTGCCGCGGCGGCCGCTGAGCGAGGCCGCGGCCGAGCGGCTGCGCCGCCACCGCTGGCCCGGCAACGTGCGCGAGCTGGAAAACCTCATGCATCGCGCCGTGCTGCTGGCGGCGGGCGACACCATC
>CAZEQG010000617.1:986-1740 GCA_964514295.1 uncultured Alphaproteobacteria bacterium | reverse complement strand
GCCGCCCTGGATGGCAGCGCCGACGGCCACCACCTCGTCGGGGTTCACGCCGCGGTGCGGCTCCTTGCCGAAGAACTGCTTCACCACCTCGATGATCTTGGGCATCCGGGTCATGCCGCCGACCAGGATCACCTCGTCGATCTGCCCGGCCGTCAGCCCGGCATCCTTCAGCGCCGCCCGGCAGGGCTCGATGGTGCGCTGCACCAGGTCATCGACCAGCGCCTCCAGCTTCGCCCGGCTGAGGCGCATTGTCAGATGCTTCGGCCCGGTCTGGTCGGCGGTGATGAAGGGCAGGTTGATCTCGGTCTCCTGCGCGCTCGACAGCTCGATCTTGGCCTTCTCGGCGGCCTCCTTCAGGCGCTGGAGGGCCAGCTTGTCGCTGCGCAGGTCAATGCCCTGGGCCTTGCGGAACTCATCGGCCAGATAGTCGATGATGCGCTTGTCGAAATCCTCGCCGCCCAGGAAGGTGTCGCCATTGGTCGACTTCACCTCGAACACGCCGTCGCCGATCTCCAGCACCGACACGTCGAAGGTGCCGCCGCCCAGGTCGTAGACCGCGATCACGCCGCTGCCCTTCTTCTCCATCCCATAGGCAAGGGCGGCCGCGGTCGGCTCGTTGATGATGCGCAGCACCTCGAGCCCGGCGATCTTGCCGGCGTCCTTGGTCGCCTGGCGCTGGGCGTCGTTGAAATAGGCCGGCACGGTGATCACCGCCTGCGACACCGTCTCGCCGAGATAGGCTTCCGCCGTCTCC
>CAZEQG010000617.1:0-962 GCA_964514295.1 uncultured Alphaproteobacteria bacterium | reverse complement strand
GCGCTGATCTGGCTCGGGCTGTAAGGCTTGCCCCGGCTCTCCACCCAGGCATCGCCATTGTCGCCGGCGATGATCTTGTAGGGCACCAGGCCCTTGTCCTTCTGGGTCAGCGGATCATTGTAGCGCCGCCCGATCAGCCGCTTGATGGCAAAGAAGGTGTTCTCGGGGTTCGTCACCGCCTGGCGCTTGGCCGACTGGCCGACCAGACGCTCGCCCGATTCGGTGAAGGCCACCATCGACGGCGTGGTGCGCCCGCCTTCCGCATTCTCGATCACCTTGGCCTGCTTGCCCTCCATCACGGCCACGCAGGAGTTGGTGGTGCCGAGGTCGATGCCGATCACTTTTGCCATGGATCCTGGTTCCTTCTGTCAGCAGGCCGCGGCGGCCCGGTATCGGCACCGGCAGCGGCCCCTAGCCACGTTGACGGGGAATGCCCCCGAATTCCCCGCTGATATAGGCGGGTCCCCGGATGGCTCCAAGAGGACTCTGCCACCCGGAAGAGACTCTTGCGGCCCGCACATGGCAATTTGCCGCAATGATCGTCTCGGCCAGCTTCCGCACCGACGTCCCCGCCCTCTATGCCGACTGGTTCCGCGCCCGGCGCGCGGCCGGCTTCGCGCTGGTGAAAAACCCCTATGGCGGGCCCGCCTACCGCGTGTCGCTGCGCCGCGAGGATGTCGCCGGCTATGTATTCTGGACCCGCAACCCCGGCCCGCTCCTGGACGAGATGGCGGCGATCGCGGCCGAGGGCACGCCGGTCGTGGTGCAGATGACCGTGACCGGCTATCCGCCGGCGCTGGAGGCCGCGGTGCCGCCGGTCGAGCGCGCCCTCGACCTCGCCCACGAGGTGGCCGGCCGGCTGGGGCCGAAGGCGCTTGTCTGGCGCTACGACCCGGTGCTGCTGACCCCGCTGACCCCCGCCACCTGGCACCTGGAGCAGGCGGCCAGCCTGGCCCGGGCGC
>CAZEQG010000616.1:0-1747 GCA_964514295.1 uncultured Alphaproteobacteria bacterium | reverse complement strand
CGGCGGCCAGCCGCTCCTGGCGGGCGGCGGCGTCGGCAACCCCTTCGGCCGTGCGTTCCAGCCGCTCGACTGTGCGCTCGGCCGCGCTGCCGAGCTGGCTCAGCCCGGTGCTGGCGGCCTGGGCCAGATCGAGGGTGCGGCCGAGCCGCGCCTGGACGAATTCCGCCTTGCCCTCCGCCTGTTCGCCGGCCTGCTCGACGGCGCCGATCAGGCCACGCAGCACCGCCTGATGGCCCTTGGCCCGGCTCTCCAGCTCGGCCGCCTTCTCCCCCGCCGTGGTCGCCGCCCGGCGCATGCCCTCGACCTGGCGCTCCAGGTTCTGCAGCACGGTGGTGGTGCGCTGGGCCATCTCGTCGGCCAGCTTGCGGATGCGGTCGCGCTCGCCCGAGAACTTCTCGCCGATGGTGTCGGCGACCGAGGCCAGGCTGCGCGCCACTGCCTGGAACTCCTCGGCCTGCCGGCGCAGGTTGACGGCGGACTGGCCGATATGGCCTTCCAGCCGGTCCGGCGGCACCGGCTGCCGGGCGATCAGCCGCAGGATCAGCCGCTCCTGCCGGCGCTGCGAGAGATGCGCCAGGACGGTGAGTGCCACGGCCGCCGGCAACAGCAGCGCAATGCTTGCCAGGCCGAGCAGCGGCAGCGGCTCGGCGGTGGCGATCGCCCCGCCGAACAGCAGGCCGCAGCCGGCCGCCCACAGGGCCACCCCGGCGGCGGCGAGCAGGGCGGCGCGCTGGCCGCCTGCCTCTGCCTCGATCTGGTCGATGGTGCGCTCGCGCTCCTCCGCGCCCGGCGGCGGCACCAGCCGGACCTGGCGCAGCCAGGCCGATCCCCTGGCCGCCATGGACCTCTGCTCGCTCTGCGGACCCCCGGACAGCGTCTGGCCCTCCCCCCGATCGCTTGCCGGCGCCACCCCCCAGTGGTCCGCCAAGGCTTGCCCGAAGTCAATTCCATCGCGCGTCTTGCCCGATCGCGCGGCTGTTCATCCTGTTCTCGCGCGATCCTGGCTATACTCGCACCGATGCGAAAGCTCCTGCAAGCGATCATCCTGGCCGGACTGGCGGCGGCGGCCATGCCGGCGGCCGCCGCGGAGGGCCGGCGCAGCCTGCTGGTGCTGGGCGATTCGCTCGCCTCCGGGCTGGGCCTGGCGCTGCGCGGCCTGGCTGCCCGCGAAGGTGATGTGCGGGTGGTGATCCGCGCCCAGCCGGGCACCGGGCTTGCCCGCAGCGACGTGCTGGACTGGCCGCAGCGGCTGGCCGAGATCCTGGCCCGCGAGCGCTTCGATGCCGCCGTGATCCTGATCGGCAGCAACGACCGGCAGAGCATCTTCTTCCGCGACCGCCGGCCGCTGCACTGGGACACGCCATCCTGGAAGGCGCAGTACGCCGCCCGCATCGACACCATGATCCGGATCCTGAAGGATGCCGGCGCGATGGTGGTCTGGGTCGGGCTGCCGGTGATGCGCCATGCCGGCTACAGCGCTGCCATGGGCGATCTCAGCGCCCTGTTCCGCGAGCGCGCCGCCGCCGCCTGCGCCGCCTTCGTCGACCTCGCGGCCCTGACCGCCGGCCCCGATGGCGCCTTCACCGCCGAGATCGCGGATGCCGATGGCGAGCCGCGCCTGGCCCGGGCGGGCGATGGCGTGCACTTCACCGTCACCGGCAAAGGACTCGACCCCAAGCGCGTCGAACAGGCGGTGAAACTTTCGGCGGAGAAATACTGCTCGGCCAGCATCATGCTCGGCAAGACG
>CAZEQG010000615.1:0-1751 GCA_964514295.1 uncultured Alphaproteobacteria bacterium | reverse complement strand
GGTCATAGGCGATGAGACCGTCGCGCAGCGCCCGGTCGGCATGCTGCTGGAGGGTCGGGTCGAGCGTGGTGCGCACCGACAGCCCGCCCTGGTACAGCCCCTTCTCGCCATAGCGGGCGAGAAGCTGGCGGCGCACCTCCTCGGCAAAGAAATCGGCGCGGGTGAACTCCTCGGCCTCGCGCCGGCGCAGGGTCACCGGCAGCGCCATCGCCGCCTCGGCGGCGGCGGCATCGATCCAGCCATCCTCGCGCATGCGCTGCACCACGTAGTCGCGGCGTCCCTGCGCGGCCTCGGGATTGCGGGCCGGGTTGTAGTTGTTCGGCGCCTTCGGCAGGGCGGCGAGAAAGGCCGCCTCGGCCACGCTCAGCTCGTCCAGCGACTTGTTGAAGTAGGCCAGCGCCGCCGCCGCCACCCCATAGGCGCCCTGGCCGAGATAGATCTCGTTCAGATACAGTTCCAGGATCCGGTCCTTGCTCAGCGCCTGCTCGATGCGCAGCGCGAGCAGCGCTTCCTTGGCCTTGCGCTCGATCGACACCTCGTTGGTGAGAAGGAAGTTCTTCGCCACCTGCTGGGTGATGGTGGAGGCCCCGATCGGCCGGCGGTTGGAGCCGAGATTGGACAGGTTGGTGATCGCCGCGCGCAGGATCGAGACGACATCGATGCCGGGATGCTCGTAGAAGTTCTTGTCCTCGGCCGCCAGGAAGGCGCCCTTCACCAGCGCCGGGATCGCCTCGATCGGCACGAACACGCGCTTTTCGGTGGCAAACTCCGCCAGCAGCCGGCCGTCGCCGGCATGCACGCGGGTGACCGTGCCCGGGCGGTAGTCGACGAGCTGCTGATGGTCGGGCAGGCCGCGGCTGAAATGCCACACGCCATAGCCGACGGCGCCGGTACCGGCGAGCAGCAGGACGACCCCGAGGGCGGAAAGATAGGCAAGGATGCGCAGCATGGCCCCGACTTAGTGCCTCCGCGACGACGCTGCCAGCCCCTTGTGGCCGGACTGTGGCGAAAGCGGTCAGCGGTTGGAGACGACGGCGACCTTGTCGAAATAGCGCTCGATGGCGCGCAGCATGCCGGCGGCAACCTTGCGGCGATGGGCCGGGCTCTTCAGCAGTGCCTCGTCCTCGCGGTTGGACAGGTAGCCGAGCTCGACCAGCACCGAGGGGGTGACCGGGTCCTTCAGCACGGCAAAGCCGGCAAAGCGGTGGGCCTTCCTTATCTGCTTGACGTCGCGCGCCAGCTCCTCCAGCAGCTTGCCGGCAAAGCGCACGGAACTGTTCTTGGTCTCGCGCTGGGCCAGGTCGATCAGGATGGTGTTCACCACCTGGCCATGGTCGGAGAGGTCGATGCCGGCGATGATGTCGGCCTTGTTCTCCTTGGCCGCCAGCGCCGCCGCCTCCTCGTCCGACGCCTCCTCGGACAGGGTGTAGACCGACATGCCGCGCATGGTCGGCCGCGGCATCGAATCGGCATGCAGCGAAATGAACAGCGCCGCCCCGGCATCATGGGCGATCTGCGCCCGGTCGCGCAGCCGCACCGCCACATCGTCCTCGCGCGTCAGCTTCACCGTGAAGCGCCCGGTGCCGGCGATCTGGCGCCGCAGCTCCATCGCCATCGCCAGGGTCAGGTCCTTCTCGAAGGCGCCGGTGGCCCCGATCGCGCCCGGATCCGGCCCGCCATGGCCGGGGTCGATGACGATCACCGGCTTGGCCGGGGCGCGGCGCGGCGGCTCGGGCGCGCGCGTCGGCGGC
>CAZEQG010000614.1:0-1754 GCA_964514295.1 uncultured Alphaproteobacteria bacterium | reverse complement strand
TGGCGGCGGCGGCGCCAGCCTCCACCCCAGGCATCTGCGCCGGCGGCGGCGCGGCCGAGGGGGTTGGCGCGATCCAGGCACCGAGTCCGGCCCCGATGGCAAAGATCAGCACCGCGCCGATCAGGCCGGGAGCCAGGCGGGCCAGCGGATCGAGCCGGGGTTTGCGCATGGGTCCACTATATCCAGCGGCACAACCCTGGCAACACCCCAACAAATGGATGCCGCGCGGTCGCCCTTGCTTTCCGCCGCGAAGGCGGCTTGCTATATGGCCCGTCCCCTGGCGAGAGGCCGCCTGCGATGTTCCTGCTGATCGACAACTACGACAGCTTCACCTGGAACCTCTGGCATTTTCTTGGCGAGCTGGGGGTGGAGGTGGAGGTGCGGCGCAACGACGCCATCACCGTGGACGAGGCGATGGCGATGCGCCCCGAAGGCATCGTGCTGTCGCCCGGCCCCTGCTATCCCGACCAGGCCGGCATCTGCCTGCCGCTGATCGAGGCGGCGGCGGGGGTGGTGCCGGTGCTGGGGGTGTGCCTCGGCCACCAGGCCATCGGCCAGGCCTTCGGCGGCAGAGTGGTGCGGGCGCCCGAGCCGCGCCACGGCAAGCTGTCGGCGGTGAGCCACCAGGGCGAAGGGGTGTTCGCCGGGCTGCCCACGCCGTTCCAGGCCACCCGCTATCACTCGCTGGTGGTGCGCCGTGACGACCTGCCCGAGGCGCTGGAGGTGACGGCCGAGAGCGACGGCCTCATCATGGGACTGCGCCATCGCAGCCTGCCGATCCACGGCGTGCAGTTCCATCCCGAAAGCATCGCCTCCGAGCACGGCCACGCCCTGCTCGACAATTTCATCGGCATCGCCCGGGGCCGGAACGCCGCCCAATGACGCAGGACATGCAGGACCTGAAGGCGCTGCTGGGGCTGGTGGCGACCGGCGCCCGGCTGTCGGCGGCACAGGCCGAGCAGGCCTTCGGCATCATGATGTCGGGCAACGCCACGCCGGCGCAGATGGGCGGCTTCCTGATGGCGCTGAGGGTCAGGGGCGAGACGGTGGAGGAGATCGCCGCCGCCGCCCGGGTGATGCGCGACAAGGCCCTGCGCATCGCCGCCCCGCCCGGGGCCATCGACACCTGCGGCACCGGCGGCGACGCCTCGGGCACCTACAACATCTCGACCGCCGTGAGCTTCGTCGTGGCGGGCTGCGGCGTGCCGGTCGCCAAGCACGGCAACCGCGGCCTGTCCTCGCGCTCCGGCGGGGCCGATGTGCTGACCGCCCTCGGCGTCAATGTCGACTGCGAGGCGGCCCGCATCGAGGAAGCGATCCGCGAGGCCGGGGTCGGCTTCATGATGGCCCCGCGCCACCACAGCGCCACCCGCCATGTTGCCGGCACCCGGGTGGAGCTGGGCACGCGCACCATCTTCAACCTGCTGGGGCCGCTGTCCAACCCCGCCTTCGTGACGCGCCAGCTGGTGGGCGTGTTCGCCGCCCCCTTCGTGGAGCCGATGGCCGAGGCGCTGGGGCGGCTGGGCAGCGAGCATGCCTGGGTGGTGCATGGCTCGGACGGGCTCGACGAGATCACCACCACGGGCCCCACCAGCGTGGCCGAGGTGAAGGCCGGCGTGCTGCGCCGGTTCCAGATCGCGCCGGAGGATGCGGGCCTGCCGCGCGCCGATCCGGCGGCGCTGAAGGGCGGCGATCCGGCGGCCAACGCCCTGGCGCTGCGGGCCGTGCTGGAGGGTGCCGCCGGCCCCTACCGC
>CAZEQG010000613.1:0-1764 GCA_964514295.1 uncultured Alphaproteobacteria bacterium | reverse complement strand
GACCCCGATCACCCCGGACAGCGCGCCGCTCGCCACTACGCTCGGCGGCGGCGCCCTGGTGGTGACCGCGACCGGCCCGTCCGAGCGCACCGCCGATGGCCGGCCCGAGGCGTGGTTCGACCCTGCCCAGCCGATCACGCTGAAGCTGACGCCGCTTGGCGGGGCCGGCGCCGGCGAGGTGTCCGGCGTGCTGCCGCTGCATACCAGCTTCGTGGCCGGCGGGCTGGAGCACCGGCTGAGCGTGACCGCCGCCAATCGCGGCTTCGTGCAGGTCGCCGCCGAGCGCTGCAAGCTGCCGTGAGCGACCATCTGAGCGCGGGCGAGCGGCGCTGGAGCCTCGCCGCCGTGATGGTCAGCGCCCTCGGCGTCGGGCTGATGGTCGGCACCACCCTGCCGCTCTGCGCCCTGGTGCTGGAGGCGCGCGGCGTCTCCAAGGCGATGATCGGGCTCAACGCCGCCACCGGCACCCTGGCGATCCTGGTCTGCGGGCCGCTCTATCCGCGCCTGCTGGCGCGGCTGGGCATGGTGCGCGCCTTCGTGCTCGGCACCCTGGCCAGCGCCGGCGGCATCATCGCGCTGCCCTATCTGCCCGATCTCGGCCACTGGTTCGTGCTGCGCTTCCTGATCGGCATGGCCAACGGCCTGTCCTGGGTGGCGAGCGAGACCTGGGTGAATGCGGCCACGCAGGAGCGTCACCGCGCCTTCGCCAACGGCCTCTATTCCACCATCCTGCTCGGCGGCTTCGCGGGCGGCCCGGCCATACTCGCGCTGGTCGGCAGCGAGGGCGTGCTGCCCTTTGCGGTGGCGGCGGGAGCGGTGCTGCTGGCCGGGGTGCCGCTGCTGCCCGCCTGGCGGGTGCAGCCGCGCCTGTCGCAGCAGTCGGCCGGACGGCCGATGCTGGCGCTGGTGCTGGCGGCCCCGGTGCCGCTGCTGGCGGCCTTTGCCAGCGGCCTCACGGAAAGCTCGGCCTTCTCGCTGATGGCGATCTACGGGCTGGAGGCGGCGCTGCCGGAAGCCGCGGCGGTGCTGCTGCTGGCGGTGTTCCTGGCCGGCAATGTCGGCCTGCAGATCCCGCTCGGCTGGCTGGCTGACCGCTGGGACCGCGGGCGGATGCTGCGGCTGTGCGCGGCGGCCGGCGTGATCGGGCCGCTGGGGCTGGCCCTTGCCATCGGCACGCCGGCGGCATGGCCGCTGCTGTTCCTGTGGGGCGGTACGGTGACCGGGCTCTACACCATCGGCCTGACAAGGCTGGGCGCCAGCGTGGCGGCGCGCGACCTCGCTGCGGCCAATGCCGCCTTCGTGATGTTCTACTGTGCCGGCAGCATGGCGGGGCCGTCGCTGTCGGGCCTGGCCATGGACATTGCCGGGCCGCAGGGGCTGGTGGCGACCATGTCCGGCGCCTCCGCCGCCTTCCTGGCCGTGGCCTTCGCGATCCTGCGGCTCAGGCCGGCGGCAGGCTGACCACGGTGCAGAACTGGCCGCGGGCCTTGAGCTGGGTGCAGATGTTCTCGGCCGCCTCGCGATTCGCCAGGCCGCCGCCGATCAGCCGGTGGAACACGCCGCGCCCCGGCCCCAGGTCGATCTCCGAGGTGCGCAGGGCGAGCCCGCCCAGCAGGTCGGGATAGCGCGCGGTATAGGTGCCCCAGCCCTGGCGGGCCTGGGCGTCCGACCGGTAGGAGGCAAGATGCACGCCGAACTGCCCGGCCGGCGGCGGATTGCCCGCCGCACGGCCGCCGCTCGCGGAGGGCGCTGCTGCGGCGGCCG
>CAZEQG010000612.1:0-1781 GCA_964514295.1 uncultured Alphaproteobacteria bacterium | reverse complement strand
ATGCCACGGTCGCCAGACCGGCCGAATCATAGCCCCGGTACTCCAGCCGCCGCAGCCCGTCGAGCAGCAGCGGCGCCGCCTCGCGCCGGGCGAGCACACCCACGATACCGCACATCGCCTCAACTCCCCGCCTGGCGCGGCGCCTGGGCCAGCCGTTCCTTGCGGGCCCTGCGGGTGGCCCTGAAGCGCGGGGCGGCCCCCTCCCTGACCACCACGGGCGCCCGCTCGACCACGATCGCATCCGCCGGCACATCGGCGCTGACCACGCTGCCGGCGCCGGTGATGGCGCCGGCACCGATGCGCAGCGGCGCCACCAGCGCAGTGTTGGAGCCGATGAAGGCGCCGGCCCCGATCTCGGTATGGTGCTTCAGGAACCCGTCATAGTTGCAGGTGATGGTGCCGGCGCCGATGTTGGCGCCCGCCCCCACCGTCGCGTCGCCCAGATAGCTGAGGTGATTGGCCTTCGCCCCGGCGCCGATCGCCGTGTTCTTCACCTCGACGAAATTGCCGATATGGGCCTCCTCGCCGATCTCCGCCCCCGGCCGCAGCCGGGCGAAGGGGCCAATGATGGCGCCGGCATCCACCACCGCCCCTTCGAGATGGCAGAAGGCATGGATGCGCACCCGGTCGCCCACCGTCACACCCGGCCCGAACACCACAAAGGGGCCGATGGTGACATCGCGGCCGATCACGGTGTCGAAGCTCAGATGCACGCTCTGCGGATCAAGGAGGGTGGCGCCGCCGGCCATCGCGGCCGCCCGCCAGGCGGCCTGCAGCCGGGCCTCGGCGGCGGCCAGGTCGGCGCGGCTGTCGATGCCCATCACCTCGGCCTCCGGCGCCTCCACCCAGCCCAGTGGCAGACCCTGCGCGGCGGCGAGCGCGAACAGGTCGGTCAGATAGTACTCGCCCTTGGCGTTGCCGTTGCCGATCATCTTCAGCAGGCTGAACAACTGCCGGCCATCGGCGGCCGTGTAGGCATGGCAGAGGCCGATGGCCCGCTCCGCCTCGCTGGCATCGGCCCATTGCACCACCTTCGACAGCCGGCCCTGGCCATCCAGCACCAGCCGGCCGTAGCGTGCGGGATCGGCGGGGCGGAACCCGACGGCGGCAACCGCAGCACCGTCGCGGACCGCACCGCACAGCCGCGCGATGGTGTCGGCCGAGACGAAGGGGTCGGCGCCGTAGAGCATCACCACCGGCCCCTCGAAGCCGGCCAGCGCCGCCTCGGCCTGCAGCACCGCATGCGCGGTGCCGAGCGCCGGCGCCTGCACGGCAGTGGCGTGCGGGGCGGCCGCGCGGGCGACCGCGCCACCGTCATCGCCCGGCACGATCACCACGATGCGGGCCGGCGACAGCCCTTCCAGCGTTGCCAGCAGATGCTTCAGGATCGGCCGGCCGCCCAGCGGGTGCAGCACCTTGGGCAGGTCGGAGTTCATCCTGGTGCCCTTGCCGGCGGCCATCACCACCGCCGCAAAGGGAGGAAGTGCGCTCATCATTGCCTCCGCGAAACCTGTCGCGGGCGAAGCTGCCAGCTTCGAATCGCCAGTTGAAATCAACATTTGTGTCGTGCTGTTGCAGCGGGCCACTATGGGCGGATGGACACCCGGCCCGCCGGCGCCTGCCGCGCCATCATCTTCGACCTTGACGGCACCCTGGTCGACAGCCTGCCCGACATCGCCGCCGCCGCCAACGCCGTGCTCGCCGAGCAGGGCCTGGCGCCGCTGGCCGAGGCGCAGGTCCGCGCGATGGTGGGCGACGGCGCGCTGGCACTGATGCGCGCC
>CAZEQG010000611.1:0-1781 GCA_964514295.1 uncultured Alphaproteobacteria bacterium | reverse complement strand
GCGCAATCGCCGGCGGCCGGTGGCGGCGGCCGACTGCCCGGCCCTGGTGATGGTGGATGGCGGCCACGAGCCGCCGGATCATGACGCCCCGCACCTCGCCCGCTACCGCATGTCGGTGACGGTCGAGGGCTATGTGGCCCCGGCCAGCGAGGCGGCGATCGGCCCGGCCCTCAGCGATCTGCACGCCGCCATCCTGCTGGCGGCCCTGGCCGACCCGACGCTGGGCGGCCTGGCCGACGACGTCCGCGAGGGTGCCATGACGGTGGCGCTCGACGAGGCCCCTGGCCGCGACCCGGCGGCGGCCCTGGCTCTCGACCTGATCATCGACTACGTGACCGCGCCCGCCGACCCATACAGCTGACCGCGATCGAGGAGGTATCACATGGCCGTCCTGCGCAGCCGCAACGCCGCCCTGCTTTTCAAGCTCCAGGCCGATGACGACACGCCTGCCGCGCCAGCGGTCAGCGACGCGATCCGCGTCGAGCAGCCGGTGCTGCGCCTCGCCCCGCAGAATACCGAGACCGCGGAGGTGACCGGCAGCCTGGACAGCGACGCCCCGATCGCCGGCGGCGTGCAGGCGACCCTGACCTTCGACAGCTACCTGAAGGGCAGCGGCCAGGCCGGCACCACGCCGGACTGGTCGGACCTGATGCGCGCCTGCGGGTGGGAGGTGGTGACCACCACCCCTGTCGGCCCCGAGCAGCTGGCCAGTGGCTCCTCCAGCACCTTCACGCTGGCGAGCCTCGCCACCGCCAGCGCGCATCACTATGTCGGCATGCCGATCCAATTCGCGGGCAACATCGCCACCACCCTGGCCTTCGTGGCCGCCTACGCCGCCGACAAGAGCGGCACGCTGACCGAGGCGATCAGCGGGCTCAGCGCCAGCACCACCTACATGGTGCCGGCCAATGTGCTCTACCGCCCGACCAGCACCGCCGCCCTGATCCTGCCCGGCACCGCCGAGCTGTACATGGACGGCCTGTGCTACACCCTGACCGGGCTGCGCGGCACCTTCACCCTGACGGCCGAGGCGGGCCGGCCATTCCGCTTCTCCTGGACGCTGACCGGCATCTACAATGGCCGCGTCGACGCCGCGGTGCCGGCCGTCGCCGACCAGTACGACACCACCCGCCCGCCGGTGTGGCGCCGGCCCGACGGATCGGTCGGCCGGATGCTGATCCACCGCCAGCCCGCCGCCGTGCGCCGGCTGGCGATGGACTGCGGCAATCGCGTGATCTCGCCGGACGATCCCAACGCCGCGGAGGGCTTCGCGGCGGCCGTGATCGTGTCGCGCCAGACCAGCCTCACCATCGACCCGCTGGCCACGCTGGTGGCCACGCGCGACCTGATGGCCGATCTGCGCGCCGGTACCTCGCGCATCGTCCATGCCCGCGCCGGCTCCACCGCCGGCAACCGGGTGGCGATCACCCTGCCGGCGGCGCTGGCCGTCGAGCTGCAGCCCGGCGACCGCGACGGGCTGATGACCGAGGAGGTGACGCTGCGCGCCACCGGCGCCGATCGCGGCGCCTATATCTGCCTGTACTGACCCTGCCTTGCCCCCCGCCTGGCCCCCGGCGAACGCCGTTCGCCGGGGGTCTCTTTTTGGAGCCGCCATGCATATCAATCGCCTGCCGCTGACCTCTCGCGCGCCCGTCCGCTACTGCCCGGCCGAGGAGGGGCTGGCGGCCGGGGCCGCGGCGCCCGCGGACGCGCCGGTGTACTGGATCCAGCCGGCCACCGTGTGGCAGCGCATCGAGTACCGCCGCGCCCTGGCCGCCGCC
>CAZEQG010000610.1:1574-1783 GCA_964514295.1 uncultured Alphaproteobacteria bacterium | reverse complement strand
GCCGACCGGGGCAGGCCGGGCACGGGGGCGCCGGCGGCATCCCGCCCGGCGGCGTCGATGCCCTTCAGAGCGCGCAGCGGCAGGCCGAGCGTGGTGGCGACCTGGGCGATGGCCCCGCCGGCGGCGATTTCGTCCTCCAGCTTGTTCATCACCTCGTAGATGCCGTTGAGCGCCTCCTCGCGGGCCACTTCCCGGGTCCGTTCCTGGCG
>CAZEQG010000610.1:0-1518 GCA_964514295.1 uncultured Alphaproteobacteria bacterium | reverse complement strand
GGTGCCAGCCGAAGGCCGACTGAAGCGGGCCGACCACGGCCCCGGCGGCGGCGGCGAACACCGGCCCGGCCAGCTCCGCCGGCAGGTCCTCGCGTGACAGGCTGCCGAGCGGCAGGGCGGCCTCGTCCAGCCCCGCCACCTCCCTGGCCACGGCGGCGAAGTCGGCACCCCCGGCCAGCCGGGCGGCGGCGGCCTTGGCCTTCTCCTCATCCCCCAGCAGCATCTGGCGCAGGCTGCGCTTCTCCGGCGTGACGTAGAGCTGCCGCCGCTCCTCATAGGCGGCCGCCAGCCGGTCCTCCGGCACCGCGATCGCCTCCGCCATCTCGTCGGGCGACAGCACGATCGCCTCGATGTCGCGCCGCTCGGGCGTGCGGAAGCGGTCGCGGTTGCGCTCGTGCCATTCGGCGATCTCGGCCTCGCTGGGATCGGCCACCTGCTGGTCGGCCGATCCCACGGTGATCGTCTCCACCACGCGCCGCTCCTGGCGGTAGGCTTCGACCCGGCTGACCAGCGGCGCCGGCGCCGTCACCCCGGCGATCAGGGCCGAGACCAGATGCTCGCGCTTCAGTGACACGCGCAGGTCGGCCACCAGCGCCTCCTCGCTGAGGCCGCGGCTGCGCATGATCTGCTCGAAGCGCAGGCGGTCGAAATTGCCGGCGGCATCCTGGAAGGCGCGGTCGGTCACGATGCGCTGGCGCATCAGGGATTCCGGGGCGGCAAGGCCAAGCCGCCCGGCCCCCTGGTCGAACAGCGCCTCGACCACCAGATCGTCCAGCACCTGGCGGTGGATGCCCTGCGCCACGATCTGCTCGCTGCTGAGAATCTGGTTGCGCTGCAGGCGGATCGCTTCCAGCACCTCGCGCAGGCGTGCCTGGAAGGCCGGCACCTCGATCTTCGCCGGCCCGACATCGGCAAGGGTGCGATCGACCGGCGGCCGGCTGACATAGTCGCCGATCCCCCACAGCGCGAAGCTGCCGATCAGGATCACGAACAGACCCTTCACGACCCAGGAGGCCGCATAGGTCCGCATCGACTGCAGCATGAGACGCCTTTCCGCTTGCGCCAAAACAAGGGGGCGCATCATAGAGGGGCCGGTCGATGGGGGAAAGCGCCATGGGCCGGCTGAACGAAAAGGGGATTTCGGATGCGTGCGCTGATCGCCGGCAACTGGAAGATGAACATGCTGCGCCGCGATGGCCTGGCGCTGGTCGCCGACATTGGGGAAAGCCTGGCGCGGCAGGGCCGGCCCTCGGCCGAGCTGCTGGTGTGCCCGCCCTTCACGCTGCTGGGCGTGCTGGCCGGCGCGGTGGCGGCGCATGGCCTGGCGCTGGGCGGACAGGACTGCCATGCCAAGGCGTCGGGCGCGCATACCGGCGATGTCGCGGCGCCGATGCTGGCCGACCTTGGCGCCAGCTACGTGATCCTCGGCCATTCCGAGCGCCGGGCCGACCATGGCGAGGGCGATGCGCTGGTCCGCGCGAAGGCGGTGGCGGCGGCCGCGGCGGGGCTGACGCCCAT
>CAZEQG010000609.1:1062-1784 GCA_964514295.1 uncultured Alphaproteobacteria bacterium | reverse complement strand
CGGGTCGGGCAGGGCCAGCGGCGAGGGCACCAGGAACTCGGCCGCCAGCGGGTCCCATTCGCCGGGCTGGGCGCCGGGCAGCCCGCCGGGGCCGAAGCCGGCGGCCACGCGCTCCCAGGCCGGGGTGTCCTCGGGCAGGATCACCGGGCGCACCTCCACGCTCGCCTCCACCGTCACCTCGAAATGCTGGTGCGGGGTGTCGATGGTCAGGTGGCTGACCCGGTTGCCGAAATGGTCGGCGCGGTCGACCAGGCGGGCGGCCGGCGGATCGCTGAGGATGCGGGCGTCGGCCACCTGCTGGCGCGGCAGCGGCCGGGCCTTCAGGTGCAGAAGGTGATAGGCGAGGTCGACCGGCACCTCATAGTCATAGGCGGTCAGATGGGTCAGGCGGTAGCGCATGGGCTCAGGCGCTCAAGGCCACACCGGGGCTGGCCACCGACTGGTCGACCCCGACCGCCAGCGGCAGCGGCACATGGCTGAAATAGGCGCGCGTGATGTCGTCGGACAGCGCCATCAGGGTCTGCTCGATGTCGCGCAGCCGCGCGGTCAGCGCCGCGAAGTCGGCCGCCTCGTCCTCGCGGGCGGCCAGCCGCGCCACTGCCTGGGGATCGAACACGCCGACGGCGATGCGCAGGTCCTGGGCGAGCTTGCGCTGCGCCGCCAGGGCCACGCCGCCGCCGGCCTGCGGCAGGCCTTCGAGATGGCGGGTCATGGTGTTGAGC
>CAZEQG010000609.1:0-1021 GCA_964514295.1 uncultured Alphaproteobacteria bacterium | reverse complement strand
GAGCACCGGTGCGGCCTGGACGACCGAGAGGTAGCGGGTGCGGTAGGTGATGGTCGAATCCATCAGTTCCAGCAGCAGGCGCAGCTGCCCCTCCAGGGCCGCGCCGCGCATGGCAAGGCAGCCGGCCGCCGCGCGCGCCACGCCGATGGCGCGCTCCACCCGCCGGCCGAGGTCGAGGAAGCGCCAGCCGCTGCCGCGCGTCATGTTCTCCGAGGCCATGCCGGCGACGCTGGCAACCGCCCGCACCAGCTCGTCGAGCAGCTCGATCAGCCGGCCATGGTCGAGGCCGGCCCGCGTGATCCGGGCGGGAAAGCCGGCGGACATCGCCTTCATGGTCTGCCACATGTCGACCGAGAAGCGGTCGCGCGAGGCATCGGCCAGCCGCTCGACGGCGCCGAACAGCTGGCGGAAGGGCCGGTCGCCCGCCACCGCCTGCACCAGCCCCTCGGCCTGTAGGCGGACGGCCGCCGGATCGACCACGGCTGCCGGATCGTGCAGGCCGTTGCGGGCCAGGATGCCGGCGATGCTGGCCAGTTCCACCGCCTCGCGCGCCGCCATGCCGCCCGCGACCAGGCGCTGGAAGGCGGCGCGGAACAGCCGGGCGCCGGCATCGAGCCGCTCGATGTAGCGGCCGAGCCAGTAGAGGTTGTCGGCCACCCGGCTCGGCAGCTCGCCGCTGGTGCGCCGGATCGCCAGCGGGATGCGGGCGCCGGGCAGCGGCACCACCATGTCCTCGCCCTCGGTCGCCAGCACCCACACGTCCTTGCTGGTGCCGCCGCGCTGCATGGTGGCCTTGAAGGGGCTGGTATCCTCCAGCACGCGGGCGAGCCCACCGGGCAGGCTGTCATAGGTGCCGTCCCGCCACACCGTAAAGGCGCGCAGCGTGATCGGCGCCGGCACCAGCCGCTCGCCGTCCCAGCGCGGCATCAGCGATGGGGCGGGGTCGGGGAAGGCGACCAGGCGGTGCGGCTCGTGGTCCAGCCAGCGCCACAGGGCATCGCTGCCGCCGCGGGCCGGCGGC
>CAZEQG010000608.1:0-1789 GCA_964514295.1 uncultured Alphaproteobacteria bacterium | reverse complement strand
CGGAGGCGCTGCTCGCCTCGGCCGCGCTCGACCGCCTGGCGGGCGACCTGGACCGGCCGGCACCCCCTGCCCCGACACCGCCGCCGGCCGGCGATACCGCCTATCTGGCGGTGGTGGATGGGGCCGGCATGGCGGTGTCGCTGATCTCCTCGGTCTACAAGAGCCATGGCAGCGGGCTGATGCCACCGGGCTGCGGCGTGCTGCTGCAGAACCGCGGCGCCGGCTTCGTGCTGGCGGAGGGACATGCCAACGCCATCGGCCCGCGCAAGCGCCCGCTGCACACCATCATCCCCGGCATGGCGCTGCGGCAGGGCGGGCTGGCGGCACTGCTCGGCGTCGTCGGCGGCGACTTCCAGCCCTTCGGCCAGGCCCTGGTGCTGACCGCGATGCGCGATTTCGGGCTCGATCCGCAGCGCGCCCTGGACCTGCCGCGTTTCTTTCCCTTCCGCGGGGAGGCGCGGATGGAACCCCGCCTGCCCGCCCCGGCGCGGGCCGCACTCGTCGGCCTCGGCCTGGGGCCGGTGACGCCGGCCCATCCGCTGGGCATCGGCCAGGCGATCCTGCGGGATGCCGCGACCGGCACCCTCACCGCCGGCTCCGACCCGCGCGGCGACGGCCTCGCCCTCGGCTGGTAGGGACTCCGCGCCGCCGCCGACATCTGCGAGAATGCGCGCGGCGGGCGCGGTTCCGCCAGCGGGAGAACCAGCCATGTGGCGCGCGGTCCTGTTGCTGCTGACGCTGATCGCCGGTACCGCCGGCGCCGAGGATTTCGCCTACCGCCGGGTCGAGGTGGTGACCGACCAGGAAAGGCCGGCCGCCTGCCTGGTCTTCACCCGGCCGGTGGCCGCCGCGGTCGAGGACTATGTACGCGTGACGGCGCAGGGCGGGGCGGCGGTGGACGCCGCCGCCACCACCCGCGACGGCCGGCTGTGCCTGACCGGCCTTGGCTTCGGCCGGCAGTACCAGGTGACCCTGCGCGAGGGCCTGCCGGCGGCCGATGGCAGCCGGCTTGCCACCGGCCGCGGCGTCGCCGTGACCTTGCGCGACCTCGACCCGCAGGTGGGCTTCTCCGGCGGCATGATCCTGCCGCGCCAGGCGGCCAATGGGGCGGCGGCCAGTGGCACTGCGGCCAGCGGGGTGCCGGTATCCACGATCAACGTCGCTCGGCTGGCCTTGCGCATCTACCGCGTGAACGACCGGCTGCTGCCGACGCTGCGGCCGGCGCGCTTCGATGCCCGCCGCATCGACAACTGGGACCTGGAGCGTCTTGCCGACGAGGAGGGCCGGCTGGTCTGGACCGGCGAGATGGCGGTCAGCGGCCCGCGCAACGAGGCGGTCACCACCATCCTGCCCTTCCGCCAGGCGGTGGGCGACCGCCAGCCCGGCGTCTATGCCGTGGTCGCCTGGAACGCGGAGGAGACCGGCGAGCGCGACTACCGCTGGCAGGCCGCCCTGCAATGGGTGATCGACAGCGATCTGGTGGCAACCAGCATGGCCGGGCGCGACGGCCTGTCGGTGTTCCTGCGCGATCTCGGCAGCGCCGCCCCGGCCGCCGGGGTCACCGGCGTGCTGATCGCGCGCAACAACGAGGAGCTGGCACGGCTGGTCAGCGACGGCGACGGCTTCCTGCGCTTTCCGCCCGGCCTGCTGCGCGGCGCCGGGGCGGCGGAGCCGGTGGGCATCCTGGCCTATGGCCCGGCGGGCGACTTCGCCTGGCACGATCTGCGCCGGCCCGCCTTCGATCTTGCCGACCGCGGCGTGTCGGGCCGCGCCCAGCCCGGGCCGGTCG
>CAZEQG010000607.1:0-1789 GCA_964514295.1 uncultured Alphaproteobacteria bacterium | reverse complement strand
GCGGCAAATGCGCTACATAATGTCGCCCAAATGTTCCGCAGATAGTACCGACATGCTTTTGAACCAACGTCTCGACCGGCTGACCGACTACCCGTTCCAGCGCCTGGCCACCCTGTTGGGCGGCGCCGCCACCCCCGACTCCATCGTCATGTCCATCGGCGAGCCGCAGCACACGCCGCCCGCCATGGTGGCGCGTATCCTGGCCGAACAGGCCGCCGGCTGGGGCAAATATCCGCCGCTGGCGGGCACGCCCGACTTCCGCAAGGCCTGCGCCGGCTGGCTGTCCTGGCGGTTCGGCCTGGCCGAGGGGCAAGTGGACCCGGACACCCAGATCGTGCCCGTAGCCGGCACCCGCGAGGCGCTGTACGGCATCGCCCAGGCGGTGGTCAGCCCGCGCTGCAAGGACCGGCCGGTGGTGCTGCTGCCCAATCCCTTCTATCAGGTCTATGCCGGGGCGGCGATCATGGCCGGAGCCGAGCCGGTGTTCGTGCCCGCCACCGAAGCCACCGGCTTCCAGCCCGACTTCGCCGCCCTGCCGGCCGAGCTGCTGGACCGCGCGGTGCTGGCCTATCTGTGCAATCCGGCCAATCCCCAGGGCTCGGTCATGGACGCGGCCACCCTGTCGGCCACCATCGCCCTGGCCCGCAAGCATGACTTCGTGCTGGCGGTGGACGAGTGCTACTCCGAAATCTATGACACCGCCCCGCCGCCCGGCGCCCTGGCCGAGGCGGCGCGCCTGGACGGCAGCCTGTCCCATGTGGTGGTGTTCCACAGCTTGTCCAAGCGCTCCAGCGTACCGGGCCTGCGTTCGGGCTTCGTGGCCGGCGACGCCGCGGTGATGGCGGCCTTCTCGCGCCTGCGCAGCTACGGCGGCGCTGCCGTGCCGTTGCCCATCATCGCCGCCAGCGCCGCCCTGTGGCGCGACGAGGAGCATGTGGAGACCAACCGCGGCCTGTATCGCCAGAAGATCGACCTGGCGGAACAGATCCTGGGCGGCCGCTTCGGCTTCCGGCGCCCGGCCGGCGGCTTCTTCCTGTGGCTGGATGTGGGCGACGGCGAGGCGGCCACCAAGCGGCTGTGGCAGGAGACCAAGATCCGGGTGCTGCCTGGCGCCTATCTGGCGCGCGAGGGCGCCGACGGTGTCAATCCCGGCCAGCGTTTCATCCGCGTGGCCCTGGTTCATGACCTGGACACCACCGAACAGGCCCTGCGCCGCATGGCCGAGGTGCTTTAGGAGGAGGCATGGCGACTCGCGCGGTCCGCACCCGGCAAAGCGGCAGGCTGCTCCCCCCGGCCGCCGTCGAGTTCCTGAAGAAGCGCGCCCTGCAGGCCGCAGGGTTCGGCCTGATGGCGGCTGCGGCGCTGCTGGCCGCCGCGCTGGTCAGTTTCTCGCCCCAGGACCCGTCCCTGAACACCGCCACCGACGGCCCGATCGATAATGTGCTGGGCCCGGCCGGCGCGGTGCTGGCCGACCTGCTGCTGCAGTCGGTGGGCACCGCCGCCCTGCTGCCCGTGCTGGTGCTGCTGTTGTGGGGCGGGCGCATGATGGTCAGCGCCGCACCCGTCAACCGGCTGTGGCTGCGCATCCTGGCCTTGGTGGCCGGCGCCCTGCTGTGCGCCACCGCCCTGGCCGCCGTTCCCACCGATGCCCAAATGCTGCCAGCCGGCAGCGGCGGCTGGACCGGCCGGCTGCTGCTGGTGCAGGCCAGCCTGCTGCAATTGCCTGCCGCCGCCGTGGCCGTGGCTGCCGCCCTGCCGGGACTGGCTTTGGCCGGCTTCGCCACCGCCG
>CAZEQG010000606.1:0-1794 GCA_964514295.1 uncultured Alphaproteobacteria bacterium | reverse complement strand
TCGGCACCCCGGCGCCCCTGCGCGGCCAGCCGGTTGCCGCGATCGTTCAGCGCCGCCGCCACGGCCTCGGCGCCGCCGGAGAGGCCGGCGGTCACGCCGCGTACTTCTGCTCCACCAGCCGGCGCTTCAGGGGCATGGCCGTCATCCGCTCGACATGGGCCACCACCGCCGGCCCGAAGGTCCGCCCGATCATCGCGATGTAGGCCGGGTTGGTGAAATAGCGCGTCCATGCCCGGTCGCGGAACTCCACGATGTCGGCCGGCGACAGGAAGCGCGTGGGCAGGGGCTTGGTGTTGTAGCCGTGCTGGGAATAGTGGTGCCAGGCCTCGGGCAGTTCCCAGCCATGGCGCAGCGCCTCGTCGTAGAGGCGCGAGCCGGGATAGGCCATGGCGCTGTAGAGGTTGGCGAACTCGGTGTTGAGTTCGAGCGCGAGGTCGAGCGTCTCCTGCATCCGCTCCAGCGTGTCGTCGGGCAGGCCGAAGATGTAGTTGCCCAGCACATAGACCCCGGCATCGCGGATGCGCCGCACGGTGGCCCTGATGTCGTCCTGCTTGAACTGCTTCTGGGCGCCGTCGCGGACATCGGCCGACGCGCTTTCGATGCCGAGCGCAAGCCACCGGATGCCGGCCCGGCGCAGCTTGTCGAGGAACTCGTCATGCACCGTGTCGATGCGGGCATAGGCCCAGATGTTCAGATCGTAGCCGCGCTCGATCAGAAGGTCGCAGATGGCGTGGACGTGGCGCCGGTTCAGCACGAACATCTCGTCGACGATCTTGATGTTCTTCACACCGTAGCGCTGCACCAGATGGTCGATCTCGGCGATCACCGTCTCCGGCTTCCACATCCGGTAGCTTGACTTGCCGAAGGGTGCGTTGATGCAGCAGAAGGTGCACTTGTAGGGGCAGCCCAGCGTGGTGTGGATGGCCGCATAGGGCTGGCGCGCGTCGATATCGGCAAAGGCGTGCCAGTTGTGGGCGCGGTAGCGTTCCATCGGCAGCAGGTCCCAGGCGATGCCCGGCATCGCGCCGTCGAGGTCGGCCAGCAGCGGCTCGGCCGCCAGCGGCCGGCGGATGTGGCCGTCCTCGCGCCACCAAAGGCTCGCCACCTTGGCGAAGTCGCTCTCCCCCGCCGCCAGCGCCGCCCAGGTGTTGTAGATGGTGGCCGGCCCCTCCAGGTCGCAGACGAAGTCGACCGCCTCCTCGCGCATGGTGCGCTCGGGCAGGGCGGCGGGGTGGGTCCCGGTCATCAGCACCTTGATGCCCGGGGCCGCTTCCTTGATCAGGCGGGCGATCTTGCCGGCCGAGGTCATGTTCTGGGTCGAGGCCGAGGGCTGGAAGCCATAGACCGCGATGGCGCACAGCCTGGGCTTCAGCTCGTCGGCCACCAGCCTCGCCGCCGCCTCCGCCGACAGCCCCAGGGCCGGGGCATCGACCACCGCCACCCGGGCGCCCTTGCGCCGGGCATAGGTTGCGAACAGGCCGGCGAAAGCCGGCGGCTCGATGGCCGTGAACTCGTTCGACAAATCCTGATAGATCTGGTTCGGTTCGCCAGGATTGAGGAAAACGATGTCGGTCATCTCGTCTGCTGCACCTCCGCCTTGCCGATAGTAGCGTTGCGCCATGCCAACGGTCCATGAAGTCCTGACGGCAGCACAGGCGCATCTGGCGGCCGGGCGCAACGAGGCGGCGGCGGCGATCGCCCGGCGCGTGATCGGGGTGTTCGCCGACCAGCCCGATGCCTGGCAGATCCTGGGCCTGGCCGGCGGCGACCGGCGGGCGTTGCGGCGGGCGGCGG
>CAZEQG010000605.1:0-1795 GCA_964514295.1 uncultured Alphaproteobacteria bacterium | reverse complement strand
TGGCCGAACGCCCGCCCGCCACGGCTGCGAGGCCCGCCCCGCGCGCCATCGTGCTGCGCGCGATGCCGCGCGAGATCCCGCAGGCGATCGCGATCGGCAGCAGCACCGGCGGCCCGCAGGCGCTGTTCGCCGTGCTGGCCAAGCTGCCGGCCAGCGTGACCCAGCCGATCTTCATCACCCAGCACATGCCCGCCACCTTCACCGCCATCCTGGCCGAGCACCTGACCCGGATGTCCGGCCGGCCGGCGCGCGAAGCGGTCGACGGCGAGCAGGTCGAGCGCGGCCGCATCTATGTGGCGCCGGGCGACTTCCACATGGTGGTGCAGGCGCAGGGCCCGCAGCGCCTGATCCGCCTGACCAAGGAGCCGCCGGAGAATTTCTGCCGCCCCTCGGTCGACCCGATGCTGCGCTCGCTGGCCGCCATCTACGGCGCGCGGCTGCTGACGCTGATCCTGACCGGCATGGGCCAGGACGGGCTGAAGGGGGCCGAGGTGGTGGTGAAGGCGGGCGGCGCCGTGGTCGCCCAGGACGAGGCGACCAGCGTGGTCTGGGGCATGCCCGGGGCGGTTGCCACGAACGGGCTGTGTTCGGCCGTTCTGCCGCTGGCCGATGTCGCTCCCTTCCTGGTGCGCCAGGCGACCGGAGCGCTGCCATGAGGCCCGACGATTTCGAGTTCCTGGCCAAGCTCCTGCGCGAGAAGTCGGGGCTGGTGCTGACCGCCGACAAGACCTACCTGCTCGACAGCCGGCTCACGCCGGTGGCGCGGAAATGGTCGATGAAGGGGCTGGAGGAGCTGGTCGCGGCCTTGCGCCTGCGCGGCGATGCGCGGCTGGTCGGCGATGTGGTCGAGGCCATGACCACCAACGAATCGCTGTTCTTCCGCGACATCAAGCCCTTCGAGCAGTTCAAGAAGATCGTGCTGCCGACGCTGCTGGAACGGCGCGCGGCCAAGCGCCACATCCGCATCTGGAGTGCCGCCTGTTCCTCCGGCCAGGAACCCTATTCGCTGGCCATGGTGCTGCGCGAGGAGGGGGCGCGCCTCAGCGGCTGGCGGATCGAGATCGTGGCGACCGACATCGCCCCGCAGATGATCGAGCGCTGCCGCCAGGGCATCTACTCCCAGTTCGAGGTGCAGCGAGGCCTGCCGATCCAGCTTCTGGTGAAGTACTTCAAGCAGATGGGGGATCGCTGGCAGATCGACCCCACGCTCAAGGCAAATATCGACTTCCGCGTTTTCAACCTTCTGGACAATGCCGCCGGGCTTGGCAGCTTCGATGTGGTGTTCTGCCGCAACGTGCTGATCTATTTCGACCAGCCGACAAAGGCGAAGGTCCTGGAGCAGATCCACGGCCGCATGCCGGAGGACGGCTTCCTCTATCTCGGCGGCGCGGAGACGGTGCTGGGCATCACCAACCTTTTCGAGCCGATGCCGGGCGAACGCGGCATCTACCGTGTGGTGAAGGCGGCCGGCCGCGCCGCCTGAGCGGCGCGGCAGCAGCGGCGGCGGTCAGATCGGCCGCGTCGCCTCGGCCAGCCAGGCGCGCGTGGCCGCATCCAGGCCTGGGCCGATCTCGGCCAGCACCCTGGCGTGATAGGCGTTGAGCCAGGCGCGTTCCTCGTCATCCAGCAGTGCCGGCTCGATCAGGCTGCGGTCGATCGGGGCCAGGGTCAGCGTCTCGAAGCCCAGCAGCTTGCGCTCCGCCCCCGGCGGCGCCTCCACCGGCACCACGGTGACCAGGTTCTCGGTGCGGACGCCATAGGCGCCGGTCGTGTAGTAGCCGGGCACGTTCGACAC
>CAZEQG010000604.1:0-1801 GCA_964514295.1 uncultured Alphaproteobacteria bacterium | reverse complement strand
CGCAGCCGGCTGCCGCTCGGCGCGCCCTTCTTCGTGGAGGCGCGCCAGGCCGATGTGCTGCCGGGCGGCGTGATCCGCCGGCTGATGGTGGCCCAGGATACCGGCGGGGCGATCCGCGGGCCGGTGCGCGGCGACGTGTTCTGGGGATCGGGGGCGGAAGCGGCGGAGATCGCCGGGCGGATGAAGGCGCGCGGGCGCTACTGGATGCTGCTGCCCGCTGGCCTGTCGCCGCTGCCGCCGACGAGCTGAGCGCGGCGGCCCGGCTCAGCGCCGCTCGGCCAGCAGAAAGGTGTGCACCCGCCGGGTCTCGTCCGACGGGTCGGGGAAGCTTTCATGGGCCGTGGCGGTAAGGCCGGTGACATTGGCGAAGCGGTTCATGCGCTGGGCCAGGCTGGCGCCCACGATGGTCTGGCCGCCGCTGGCCGATCTCGCCATCACGAAGCCGATGTCCATGTCGGGGCCGATCACGTCCTCATAGACCCCGGTGCCGCTGCCGGCCATTTCGGGAATGGTGATGACCTCGTTGCGCCGGTCGATCGGCACCTCCCAGCAGCAGCCCTTCACGCCATGGCCGCCCTGCTCGCGGTTGCGGCCGTCGAACTGGGCGATCGCGTCGTGGAAGCCGGCCACCAGGATCACCCGCTCGCGGCTCTTGGCCGTGGTCGCCTCGAAGATGATCTCGTCGCCCAGCGCCTTCCACATGGCGCAGGGCGGCAGGCTGAGGCGGTCCGTGAAACGCTGCGCCAGCCGGCCGATCAGGATCAGCGGGAAACTCTCGAACAGGTCGCGGAACAGCGGCAGCCAGGATTGGCCGCGACGCACCATCTCGGCCTTCACGCGCTTGGAATGGACAATGTCGATGGACAGGAACAGGCGCGTCGCCTGGCTGGTCATGGCGCGGCACCAGGGATCATTCGAGACGGCCCATCGAAGTGGCACCGCGCCGGCCTGTCAATCGCCCTCGGCGCGGCACGGGCAGACGATCCGCCCGGTTCGGCCGGCGGATCCCGGACTGGTGGAGCCGAAGGGAGTCGAACCCTCGACCTCTAGAGTGCGATTCTAGCGCTCTCCCAACTGAGCTACGGCCCCGGTCCGGAGGCGGGTCTATACGCCGGGCGGGCGATGGCGTCAAGGAAGGCGCGCGGGGAGGGATGGCAAGGCAGGGACGCGGCAGCGGGCAGGCGGTTGCGCGGGCGGGGCCGCATCGCTAGTTTGCCCTGCCGGGCAAGGCCAGGGGTAAGCGCATGTATTCCTTCCTGCTGCTCATCGATACGGTGGTGACGATCTATATCTGGCTGCTGGTTGCCTCGGCGATCCTGAGCTGGCTGGTCGCCTTCAACGTGGTGAACACCCGCAATCGCGCCATCTACCTGATCGGCGACTTCCTCTACCGCATGACCGAGCCGCTGCTGCGCCTCCTGCGCGGGTTCCTGCCAATGATGGGCGGGATCGACATCGCGCCGGTCGTGCTGATCCTGCTGCTGGTTTTCCTGCGCAACCTGATGTTCGAGTATCTGGGCTAAGCCGGTGTTGCCGCTGTCGGCAGGCTGGCTGCGGGCCGGTGCCGCCGGGGTGTCGCTCAGCCTGAAGGTGGTGCCGCGGGCCGGGCGCGACAGCATCCTCGGCCCCGAGGGCGGGGCCCTCAAGGTGGCGGTCGCCGCACCGCCGGCCGATGGCAAGGCAAACCAGGCGGTGATCGCGCTGCTGGCGCGAAGCTGGGGCTTGCCGCGCTCGGCCTTCGCGATCGCCCTCGCCGCCGGCGCGCGCCACAAGCGGGTGACGATCGCCGGCGATCCGGCCG
>CAZEQG010000603.1:0-1802 GCA_964514295.1 uncultured Alphaproteobacteria bacterium | reverse complement strand
CCGCCGCGCCGAGCGCGCCATGGGCCGGCACCAGCCAGGCCAGCAGCGGCACCGCCAGCACCAGGCACGCGATCTCGACCCCGCCGGTCGCCAGACCGCGGTCGAAGCCCTTGAAGCCGGCATGCAGCAGCATCTTCAAGGTGGCGCAGGCGGCGGCGACGGCGAGTGCCCGCGTCACCTCGGCCGAGGCCGCGAAGGCTTCGCCGAACAGCAGCCGCACCAGGAGGGGGGCCAGCAGCACCAGCCCCACCACCGCCGGCAGCAGCAGCAGCAGGGCAAGCCCGCGCAGGTAGCGGCCCAGCACCGCCGCCTTCTCGGCCGGTGTCGCCGCCCCGGCGATGCGCGGCTGGGCGAACTGGATCACCGTATGCCCGACCACGGACAGCGCATTGGCGAGGGCGCCACCCGCCACATAGATGCCGAGTTCGGCCGGGCGCGACATCTGCGCCAGCACGATCTGGTCGACGTGGAGGGTGGCGAGCGTCAGCAGCGTGCCCGGCTGCACCGTGGCGCCATAGCGCCAAAGCGCCCGCGCCGTGCCGGCATCGGGCCGCAGCCCCGCCCAGCCCCGCCGCGCCAGCAGCCACCAGCCGAAGACGGCGCCGAACAGGTTGGCGAGGATCCAGGCGGCAACGAAGCTCTCGACCCGGGCGATGCCGAGGGCTGCCACCGTGACCACGCCCGCGACATAGGCCAGGTTGGGGGCGGCGCGCAGCAGGTTCCAGGCGGTGACGGCGCGCCGCCCGGCAAGCAGCATCGCCGCCCCCAGGCCCAGATAGTAGACCGGCACCACCGCCAGCGCCGGCACGGCCAGCTCCGCCCGGCCGCCGAGCAGCAGCGGGAAGGCGATGGCGCCGGCCACGATCCCGGCCGCGGCATGCAGCAGCAGCAGCCAGAAGCCGGTCGCCGCCAGCCGCGGCATCGCCTCGTCCTTCTGGCTGGCGCGGAAGGTCAGGGCGTCGTTCAGCCCGAACAGGAAGATCGAGCAGACGAGCCCGGTCCACAGCAGGATCAGCGCCAGCTCGCCGCGCCCCTCCGGCAGCAGCAGCCGGGCGGCCAGAATGCCGCTGACCAGCGTGATCGCCTGCATGAAGGCCGTGGTCGCCAGCGATCCCGTCAGTCCGCGCAATACCTTCGTCCTCTTGACCGGAGCGGGCGACCATAGCGCATTCTGCGTCCGGCCGCATGGCGCGGCGGAGGCGGCCGGCCACCTTGCACATCCTGCACGTGATCCAGAACCTGGCGCCCCATGCCGGCGGTCCGGCCATGACCTGCCTTGAATCGGCCAAGCTGATGGCGGCGCGCGGCCACCGCGTGACCATCGCCACCACCAACTACCAGCATCCCGGCGCCCAACCCGGCATCGCCGTGGTGGAGGGGGTGGAGATCCGCACCCACCCGGTGCAGTTCCCGGCCTATCTGCGCACCTCCTGGCCGCTGAAGCGGGACCTCGCGGCGATCCTGCCGCAGGTCGACATCTGCCGCATCCACCTGCTGTGGACCTTCGTGCAATGGGCCGCCTTCGCCGAGTGCCGGCGTGCCGGGGTGCCTTGGCTGGTGCAGCCGCACGGCAATTTCGCCGACTATCACTGGCGCTGGAACCGAACCCGCAAGGCGGTGATGGAGCGGCTGTTCCAGGACCGCATGCTGGAAGGGGCGGCAGGCGTGATCTACACCGCCGAGGCCGAGCGCATGGAAGCCGGCGACCGCGCCCGCGGCGCCCCCGCCTTCGTGCTGCCGCACGGCATTCATATCGGGCGCGCGGTGGCGCCGCCCGCCGGCACGCTGGCGCGGCTGTGGCC
>CAZEQG010000602.1:0-1802 GCA_964514295.1 uncultured Alphaproteobacteria bacterium | reverse complement strand
GCCGCAACGAATGCCTGATGCGCCTGCGCCGCTCGCTGGAGGAATACGTGATCGGCGGCATCGACACCACCATCCCCCTCCACCGCGAACTGGTGATGGACCAGGCCTTCATCGATGGCGCCTACGACATCCACTGGCTGGAGAAGTTCGTGGGGCGGGGCACCGGCGGCAAGCCAACCCGCTGAGCGGGGGTAACCGCGGGTTTTCCGTGACCGGGCAGCCGCGTCAGCAGAGGCTGGCGAAAGCCCGGGCGTGGGTGATGGGCCCAGCCATTGTGGGCAGCCGGCCGGACGGCAGCGCCCGCGCCATCAGCCAGGGTCCGGCATAAGGCGAGGCGAAGCCTGCCGCCATCTCCACCATGAAACCGAAGCGCCCATAAAAGTCGGGATTGCCGAGGACGAAGATGGCCTGCCACCCCTCCCGCCCGGCCCTGCCGATCGCCGCATCGATCAGCCCGGTGGCGATACCCTGCCGCCGCCAGGGCGCGGCCACTGCCACCGGCGCCAGGGCCAGCGCCCGGAACGGCGCCTGCATCACCGACAGCATCACATGCCCGACCACCCCAGCCGCGCCAGCCGTCGCCACCAGGCCCACCACCGCGTCGCCATCGTCCCGCAACTGCGCGACCAGCCCGGCTTCCTGCGGGCCCGGGAAACAGCCGAGCAGCAGCCGCCGCACCGGCTCATGGTCGCCCGGCAGCTCGTCGCGGATCCCGATATCCCTCATGCGCCCAGCAGGTTGTGGCGGACGGCCAGCAGGTGGGCGGTGATTGCGGCCTCGGCGGCGGCGGCGTCGCGGGTCTTCAGGGCGGCCACGATCGCCCGGTGCTCCTGGCAGTAGCGGGCGCGGCGCTCGGGCGTGGCGGTGCTGCGTTTCAGCGCCCCCCAATCGGCCTGCTCGCGGGCGGCGCTGATGGCGGCATAGGCATCGATCAGCAGCCGGTTGTGGGTGGCCAGCGCGATCGCGCGGTGCAGGGCGGCGTCCCACGCCTCGAAGGCGGCAAGGCCGGTGGCGGCCTCGGCCTCGCGGCAGCACTCCTCCATGCGCGCGAAGTCGGCGGCCTTGGCATTGGCCGCCACCAGCAGCGCCAGCCGGGGCTCGAGCAGCAGCCGCGCCTCCATGATCTCGGCGGGGCTGGCATCGCCGGAGATGGCATCGCCGGAGATGGCATCACCGGAAATGGCGCCATCGGCAGGGCCGGCGCGGTCGCCGGCTGCCGGCACCGCATAGGTGCCGCTGCCGACCAGCCGGGTGATCCGCCCCTCAGCCTCCAGCACCGACAGCGCATCGCGCACCGCCGATCGCGGCAGGCCGAGCGCCGCCGCCAGGGCGCGTTCGGTCGGCAGCCGGCGCTGCCGCGGCTGGCCATCGCCCAGCATGGCGCCGAGATGGCGCCGGACCGTCGCCACAGCCTCCTGCCGGCCCATGACCCTCCCCGCTATCCGAGGAGAACAGTACAGCAGAATTGGTTCACCAATTCAATGCCCGCCCCCGGCGCACCACTCCTGTGCAGACCGCACAATGACGGGGCAAGCCGCGGAAGGGCCTCGTGTGAACCTGCCGGGGGTGGCGGGACAGATTGACAGTGATATGGTCGATTGGTAACCAATCGTCCCCTCCCCTTGCCAGGATGCATCCATGCGCCTCGTCACCTTCACCGACACTGCGGGCAGCCGGATCGGCGTGCTGAGCGACGACGGCATTGCCGATGTGGCGGCGGCCGATCCCGGCCTGCCGGCCGGCATGGCCGGGATCTGCGGCGGCGGGGAAGCGATGCTGGCGCGGCTGGCCGGGGCGGCGGC
>CAZEQG010000601.1:0-1817 GCA_964514295.1 uncultured Alphaproteobacteria bacterium | reverse complement strand
CGCCAGGGCAAGCCCGGCGCCGGCATAGACCCCCGCGACCGCCGCCAGGAGCCGGCCCAGCATGGAGGCCGCCATCGCCGTCAGGCGATCTCGGCCAGGCCGCGCCGCTCGGCGGCCTGGGCCCAGTCCTCGGTCACCTGGTAGGCGGCCGGATCTTGCCGGGCAAAGCCCAGGATGCACAGTTCCTCGCGCAGCCCGGCCTCGGCCGGGTCGTCCGCCAGCGCGCACAGCGCCTGCCCCAGCCGGTCGACGATTGCGGGGTCGGTGCCGGCCGAGGCCATGAAGGCCGGGATCGGCACCACCGCGGTCGAGGCCAGCACCCGGGTGCGGGCGGCCAGATCCGGCATGTGCCGGCACAGCAGGGCATGGGCGAAGCTGTCCAGCGGGCCGATGTCGGTGCGGCCCTCGGCAATCGCCTCCAGCATCAGGCGGGGCGTGTAGAGCGGGCCGATCACCTCGCGATAGAGCGGCCCGCCGGCAGCCTCGCGATAGGGCAGGAGATGGTGGCGCGGCGCGTTGTAGCCGGAATGGGAGTCCGGCACCGTAAAGGCGAAGCGGTGGCCGAAGCTGTCCTCCAGCCTGGTGAAGGGGGAATCGGCACGGACCACGAAATGCGAGCAGTAGACGGCTCGACCCTGGGCCCAGCCGGCGTTGGGCACGGGGGCCGCCACCACCTGGTGGCGGGCGCCATAGCGCATGAAGGGCCAGCCGCACATGAAGGTGCAGGCAAGGTCCGGCCGGCTCCACAGCGCATCGAGCGGCGCCGGGAAGGCATGGTCGATCACCGTCATGGCGATGCCGGAGCGTGCCTGCACCCAGCCCAGCAGCCGCTTCCAGGCCGCGATCGCGCCGGGGGCGACCGAATACATGCGGGCATTGGCGATCAGGGCCTGGGTAATCGTCGCCTCCATCGGCAGGGAATGGCGAAGGCTAGTCCAGGGTGCGGCGGCCGGCCAGGGGGTAACGCGGGTTTCGCCGCCAGCGGGCTTCTGCGACAATCGCCGGCGATGCACATCCGCGACTGCCGCCTGCTGATCGCCCTGGCCGAGCACCGGCATTTTGCCCGGGCCGCGGCGGCGTGCAACATCTCGCAGCCCGCCTTCTCGGCCCGCATCCAGGCGCTCGAACAGGCGCTCGGCGTCCGCCTGGTGGAGCGCGGCAGCCGCTTCGAGCGCTTCACTGCGGAAGGCGAAAGGGCGCTCGGCTGGTTCCGCCAGATCGTCGCACTGGCCGACGGCATGGAACAGGCGCTGGCCGGGCGCGACGGCACGGTCAGCGGCCGGCTGCGGCTGGCCGTGATCCCGACCCAGCTTCCGGTCGCAGGCGAGCTTGTGTGCCTGCTGCAGGCCCGGCATCCGGGGATCGAGGCGACGGTGGTGTCGCGCGCCGCCAATGCCATCGACATGGCGATCGCGCGCTTCGAGATCGATGCCGGGCTGACCTATGTCGACACCGCCCGCAGCCGCGACATGCGCCTGGAGGCGCTCTACGACGAGCACTTGGTGCTGGTCGCACCTGCCGGGCTGGTCGGCGGCCGCCGCGACCCGGTGGCCTGGGCCGAGGCGGCGCGGCTGCCGCTCGCCCTGCTGACCCCCGACATGCAGAACCGCCGCATCATCGATGCCGCCTTCCAGGGCGTCGGCGCGCGGCCGCGGCTACGCTTCGAGGGCGACACCTTCACCGCGCTGATGGGGGCGGTGCGCCTGGGCGACACCGCCACCATCCTGCCGCACGACCATGCCGCCATGTTCGCCGCCGATCCCGGCCTGGTGCTGCGCCCCCTGGTCGCGCCGGAGGTGCGCAACCCCGTCGGCCTC
>CAZEQG010000600.1:0-1819 GCA_964514295.1 uncultured Alphaproteobacteria bacterium | reverse complement strand
CATCGAGGAATTCGAGGTGATGGCGCGTGACACGAAGCTGGGCCAGGAAGAGATCACCCGCGACATCCCCAATGTCGGCGAGGAGGCGCTGAAGAACCTCGACGAGGCCGGCATCGTCTATATCGGTGCGGAGGTCCGCGCCGCCGACATCCTGGTCGGCAAGGTCACGCCCAAGGGCGAATCGCCGATGACGCCGGAGGAAAAGCTGCTGCGGGCGATCTTCGGCGAGAAGGCGTCGGACGTGCGCGACACCTCGCTCAGGGTGCCGCCCGGCGTCTCCGGCACGGTGGTCGAGGTGCGCGTGTTCTCGCGCCGCGGCGTCGAGAAGGACGAGCGCGCGATCGCCATCGAGCGGGCGGAGATCGAGCGGCTGGCCAAGGACCGCGACGACGAGCGGATCATCCTGGAGCGCAGCTTCAACGCCCGGCTGCGCGAGCTGCTGCTGAACAAGACGGTGGTGGCCGGGCCCAAGGGCATCAAGGCCAACGCCGTGGTCGATGAAGCCCTGCTGGCCCAGTTCACCCCTGGCCAGTGGCGTCAGATCGCGGTCGCCGACGACCAGGTGATGGACGACATCGAGAAGCTGAAGCAGCAGTTCGACGATTCGATCGGCCGGCTGCAGGCGCGCTTCGAGAGCAAGGTCGAGAAGCTGCAGCGCGGCGACGAGCTGCCGCCCGGCGTGATGAAGATGGTGAAGGTGTTCGTGGCAGTGAAGCGCAAGCTGCAGCCCGGCGACAAGATGGCCGGCCGCCACGGCAACAAGGGCGTGATCAGCCGCATCACCCCGCTGGAGGACATGCCCTATCTCGAGGACGGCACGCCGGTCGACCTGGTGCTGAACCCGCTGGGCGTGCCCAGCCGGATGAATGTCGGCCAGATCCTGGAGACCCATCTCGGCTGGGCCTCGGCCAATCTCGGCCGCCAGGTGGCGCAGATCCTGGATGCCTGGCGCGGCGAGGTCGGCAAGGCCGCCGAAAGCGTGCGGCCCTGGCTGAAGGACATCTATGGCGAGGAGGCCTACGAGCAGCAGGTGGCCGGGCTGACCGACAACCAGGTGGTCGAGCTTGCCGGCAACCTGCGCCGCGGCGTGCCGATGGCCTCGCCGGTGTTCGACGGGGCCCGCGAGGAGGACATCGTCGCCATGCTGACCAAGGCGGGGCTGAACTCCTCCGGCCAGGTCACCCTGGTCGACGGGCGCACCGGCGAACCCTTCGAGCGCAAGGTGACGGTCGGCTACATCTACATGCTGAAGCTGCACCATCTGGTCGACGACAAGATCCACGCCCGCTCCATCGGCCCCTACAGCCTGGTCACCCAGCAGCCGCTGGGCGGCAAGGCCCAGTTCGGCGGCCAGCGCTTCGGCGAGATGGAGGTGTGGGCGCTGGAGGCCTATGGCGCCGCCTACACGCTGCAGGAAATGCTGACGGTGAAGTCCGACGACGTGTCGGGGCGCACCAAGGTCTATGAGGCGATCGTGCGGGGCGACGACAATTTCGAGGCGGGCGTGCCTGAATCCTTCAACGTGCTGGTGAAGGAGCTGAAGTCGCTCGGCCTCAATGTCGATCTCAGCCAGCAGCAGTTCTGATCGGTCCTGGTCCGTAGCCCCATCATCGGGAGTGACGCATGAACGAGTTGAGCACGGTCTTCGGCCAGCCCACGGGCTTGCAGAGCTTCGACCAGATCAAGATCTCGATCGCCAGCCCTGAGCGCATCCGCTCCTGGTCCTACGGCGAGATCAAGAAGCCGGAGACCATCAACTACCGCACCTTCAAGCCGGAGCGCGACGGCCTGTTCTGCGCCCGCATCTTCGGCCCGATCA
>CAZEQG010000599.1:225-1829 GCA_964514295.1 uncultured Alphaproteobacteria bacterium | reverse complement strand
CGGTCGCCCTTGAACGCGAAGTCGGCCTCGCCGTCGCGGGTGCGCAGCACGCGGCCGGCGGCACTCGCGATGACCGGCACGCCGGCCCGCATCGCCGCCCGGTCGCGCAGGGCGAAATCGGTGCCGGTGTGCCCGTCATAGGCCGCCCGCCCGCAGGCATAGTCGGCCGTGTCCGGGCCGGGATCGACATCGAGGTAGTTCTGCACCCAGCAGTCGCGGCCGGGCGTGCAGTCCACCGGCAGTCCGAAGCTCGGCCCGGCCGCGCCCGCCGGTGCGCCAAGCAGCGGCAGCACCAGCAGCAGCAGGCCGGCCGCGCCCCTCATCCCAGGAGCCCCAGCAGATATTTGCCGTAGCCGGACTTGGCGAGCGGCTCGGCCAGGGCGCGGAGCTGCGCGTCGTCGATGAAGCCCATGTGATGGGCGATCTCCTCGACGCAGGCGATCTTCAGCCCCTGACGCTCCTCGACCGTGCGCACGAACTCGCCGGCCTGCAGCAGGCTGTCCTGGGTGCCGGTGTCGAGCCAGGCGTAGCCGCGCCCCATCTTTTCGACCGTCAGCGCGCCGCGCTCGAGATAGACGCGGTTGACGTCGGTGATCTCCAGCTCGCCGCGGGCGGACGGCTTCATCCCGGCGGCGATGTCGAGCACCGAATTGTCGTAGAAGTAGAGGCCGGTCACCGCCCAGCGCGAGCGCGGCCGGGCCGGTTTCTCCTCGATCGACACGGCCCGCCCGGTGGCATCGAACTCGACCACGCCATAGCGCTCGGGATCGGAGACCAGATAGGCGAACACCGTGGCGCCGCTCTTCAGCGCGGCGGCGCGCTGGAGCTGCTCCGTCAGCCCGTGGCCGTAGAAGATGTTGTCGCCCAGCACCAGGGCCGCGGTGTCGCCGCCCACGAAGTCGCGGCCGATGATGAAGGCCTCGGCAAGCCCGTTTGGCTGGGGCTGGGGGGCATAGGCGATGCGGATGCCCCATTGCGCGCCGTCGCCCAGCAGGCGCTCGAACATCGGCAGGTCGGCGGGGGTGGAGATGAGCAGGATGTCGCGGATGCCGGCCAGCATCAGGGTCGACAGCGGATAATAGATCATCGGCTTGTCGTAGACCGGCAGGAGCTGCTTGCTGACGGCCTTGGTGATCGGGAACAGCCGCGTGCCGAGCCCGCCGGCCAGGATGATGCCCTTCATAGCCCCTTTTCCTTCATCACCGCGGCAAGCCCCGCCTGCCAGGGGCGGCGGGCGATGGCGAACGCGGCCTCGACCTTCGTGCAATCCAGCCGCGAATTCAACGGCCGCCGCGCCGGGGTGGGATAGGCGCTGCTGGGGATCGCGGCGATCTCCGGGCCGCTGCCGAGGTGGTCGCGGATGGCGGTGGCAAAGCCGTGCCAGGTGGTCTCGCCCGCCGCCGTGAAGTGGTAGGTGCCCCAGGCGCCCGGCTGGCGGGCGATGGCGGCGACCGCCGCCGCGATGTCGGCGGCCGGCGTCGGCGCGCCATGCTGGTCGTCGACCACGGTCAGCCGCGGGCGTTCCCGGAACAGGCGCAGCATGGTGTTCAGGAAATTGCTGCCGGTCGCGTTACCAGCCTGATCGGGCCGAGCGGCAGCGGCAA
>CAZEQG010000599.1:0-207 GCA_964514295.1 uncultured Alphaproteobacteria bacterium | reverse complement strand
CCGCTCGCCCGCCTCCTTGGTGGCGCCATAGACCGACAGCGGGTTGACGGGGTCATCCTCGCGGTAGGGCCGCCGGCCGGTGCCGTCGAACACGTAGTCGGTGGAAAGCTGGATCAGGACCGCCCCGGTCCTGGCGCAGGCGGCGGCCAGGCGGCCGGGGGCGACGGCATTGGCCAGCCGGGCCGCCGCCGCGTCCGCCTCGGCCCT
>CAZEQG010000598.1:0-1833 GCA_964514295.1 uncultured Alphaproteobacteria bacterium | reverse complement strand
CCCTGATCGGCGACAGCGCCATCGTCTATCTGGAAGGCTATCTGTTCGACCCGGCCCCGGCCCGCGCGGCGTTCGAGGCCGCGGCCGAGGCGGCGCACAGGGCGGGCCGCAAGGTCGCCATCACCCTGTCGGACACCTTTGTCGTGGCGCGCTGGCGCACCGAGCTTCTGGCCTTCCTCGACACCTCGACCGACATCGTCTTCGCCAATGAGGCCGAGGCCTGTGCCCTGTTCGAGACCGATGATGTCGAGGCGGCCACGCGCGCCCTGGCTGAAAAGGTCGAGGTGGTGGCCGTGACCCATGGGGCCAAGGGCTCGGTGCTGGTGCGCGGCGATGAGCGCGCCGGGATCGCCGCCGAACCGGTCGACAAGGTCGTCGATACCACCGGCGCGGGCGATCAATATGCCGCCGGCGTGCTGTTCGGTCTGGCGCGCGGCCTGCCGCTGGAGACCTGCGGCCGGCTGGGGGCGATCGCCGCCGCCGAGGTCATCTCGCACTGGGGCCCGCGCCCCATGACCTCGCTCAGGGCTCTGGCCGGGGCCGCCGGTATCCGCCTTTAGGAAACCCGCTCCAGCGCGGCCACGAAGAAGCCGTCCAGCCCGCCCTTGTCCGCCCACTGGCCGGGCAGGATGCGCAGCCAGCCCTCGGGCGTCAGGGCCTCGAGCGGGGCGCCCACCGCCGCCGGATCGGCCGGCGCGGTGCGGAACGACTCATTGCGACGCAGGAAGGCCGTGATCTGGGTCTCCCCCTCCTCGCGTTCCAGCGAACAGGTGCAATAGACCAGCCGCCCGCCGGGCGCGACGCGGGCGGCCGCAGCATCCAGCAGCCGGTGCTGCACATCGGCCAGATTGCCGATGTCGGCAGGTCGGGTGGCGCGCAGGGCCTCGGGATTGCGGCGAAAGGTGCCGGTCGCCGAACAGGGCGCATCCAGCAGCACCCGGTCGAAGGTGCGCGGGTCGTCCCACGCCTCGGCCGGGGTCGCGATCACCTCGGCCGGTAGCCCCGTGCGCGCCAGATTGTCCCGCAGCCGGTCCAGTCGCTTGTCCGAGCGGTCCAGCGCCGTGACGGTCGCGCCCGTGGCCGCCAGCTGCAGCGTCTTGCCGCCCGGGGCCGCGCACAGGTCCAGCACCGTATGGTCGGGGCGCACCTCCAGAAGGCGGGCGGGCACGGCGGCGGCCGCATCCTGAACCCACCAGTCCCCCGCCTCGAAGGCCGGCCAGTCGCGCAGGGCGCCCCGTCGCCCCGTCCGCAGGGCATCGGGGGCGAGGATGTGGGCCTCCAGCGCCTCCGCCAGCGCGGCCGTGTCAGCACCGGGCTTGAGGCTGAGATCGGTCGGCGGCTCAAGGCTTGCCGCCTTCGCCATCGCCTGAAGCGCGGCCTCGCCCCAGGTCTGGCGCCAGCGGGCGGTCAGCCAGTCGGGAAAGTTGGCTACCGGATCGGTCGGGCCGGTGCCGTCACGGTCGATCCCGCGCAGCACGGCGTTGATCAGCGCCTTGTAGGGTCGGGTGGCCGGGTCGCGTTCAGCCAGTTTGACGGCGCTGGAGACGGCGGCAAAGGCCGGAGTGCCCAGCGTCAGGGTCTGGGCCAGGGCGGTGCGCATCAGGGTGCGGACGGCAAGGGGTGGCGACCGCTTCAGCCGCTTGTCGAGGATGGCATCGATCTCGCCCAGCCGCCTGAGGGCGGCCATGGCCACCGCCCGGGCAAAGGCGCGGTCCTGCGGCTCGAGGCTCGACACCGGCGGCTTCGACAGGGCCTCGTCGAGGCCGTTGCGTCGCTCCAGCGCGGCATTCAGCAGAAGGCCGGCGGCATGGCGGGCCTGGATTCCGGGATCAT
>CAZEQG010000597.1:0-1837 GCA_964514295.1 uncultured Alphaproteobacteria bacterium | reverse complement strand
CGCGGGCGGTCGAGCTGCGCTTCAGCCCGGCCCCCGCCCGGGCGGCCAGCCAGGCGCGGAAATCGGCAGTGCGCAGCGCGGCCAGATCGGCCAGCGCCGGCGGCCCGCCGAGATGCTGGCCGAGAAAGGCGATGAAGGCGCCAAGATCGCGGCGATAGGCATCGAGCGTGTGGGGCGAGGCGCGGCGTTCCTCGGCCAGCCAGGCGAAATAGGCCGCGAGCGCGCCGGCGAGGTCTAGTCCGCCGGCAGGTCCAGCCACTGGCGCACCGTCAGCTCCAGGACATTCGCCAGGAAGCACAGCAGCTCGGTGCCCTGGCCGGGGTGGAACCCGTCAGGCCGGCGCGAGCCGAAGGCGACCAGCGCCTTCGGGCCCTGGCGCCCGAAATCCAGCCGCACCAGCGCATCGGCCCTGACCAGGCCGACACCGGCGCCGAACAGCTCGGGATCGCCCAGGATATTGGCCCTGAGCCTGGTCCGCCGCTCGGTCCCCAGGAAGGCGTCGACCAGCCCCGCCTCCAGGATCTGCACGCCGGCCAGCCGGCCGCCCGGGCTGATGCCGCCGGTCGCCTCCACGCACAGGGCGCAGATGTCGACATCCAGGATCACCGCCAGGTCGGTCGACACCGCCTGGATCAGGGTCTCGAAGCTGTCGGCGGCGAGCAGCGCCAGCACCGCCTTGTGCACCCGGGCCTGGATGGCGGCGTTCTGGCGGGTGGTGGCGATCAGGTCGCGCTGCAGGTCCTTCAGCCGGCGCACCTCGGCCCGCAGCCGCTCGACCACGAAGCCCTGCAGGTCGATCACCCCCTCGCCGCGGCTGGCCAGCGGCAGGCGGAGCTGGGCCACCAGATCGGCGTGGTCGACCAGGAAATCGGGATGGGCCGCCAGATAGGTCGCGACCGCCGCCGCGTCGAGGGCGGCGCCGGCCGGCGGCAGCGGGCGGCGGGTCGCCTCCTCGCTCACGGCTGGGCCGCCCTCACAGGATCGACTGCCCGGTCTTGCGCCAGTCGGCAATGAAGGCGGCCAGCCCCTTGTCGGTCAGCGGATGGTGGTAGAGCTGGCGCAGCACGGCCGGCGGCAGGGTGGCCACATGGGCGCCCATGGCGGCGGCCTGCACCACGTGCTGCGGCCCGCGGATGGAAGCCGCCAGCACCTCGGTCGCCAGCGCGGGATAGTTGTCGTAGATGCGCACGATCTCGCCGATCAGCGCCATTCCATCCTGGCCGATGTCGTCCAGCCGGCCGATGAAGGGCGAGATGAAGCTGGCCCCGCACTTGGCGGCGAGCAGCGCCTGGGCGGCGGAGAAGCACAGGGTGACGTTGACCCCGGTACCCTCGGCCGACAGCGCCTTGCACACCCTCAGGCCGTCCGGCGTCAGCGGCACCTTCACGCAGACATTGGGCGCGATCGCGGCCAGCTTGCGTCCCTCGGCCAGCATGGTGGCATAGTCGGTCGCCGCCACCTCGGCGCTGACCGGCCCCTTGACGATGGAGCAGATGTCCTTGATCCGTTCCAGGATATTGGCGCCCGACTTGGCGATCAGCGAGGGGTTGGTGGTCACGCCGTCGACCAGGCCGGTCTCGAGCAGTGCCTCGATCTCGGTCAGCTCGGCGGTGTCGACGAAGAACTTCATGGTGGGGCGCTAGGTTTCGTGTGATCGGCAGCGGCAGTCTACCCGAGCTTGCGTGCGGAAGCCACGAGGAACGGCGGATCGGCGTGCTGCTGCCGCTGCCCTTCGCCGGTGTCTACGACTATCTGGCGCCCTCCGGACTGGCGCTCGCGGCGGGCGATGTGGTGCGCGTGCCGCTCGGCCGGCGCGACAGCCTGGGCGTGGTCTGGG
>CAZEQG010000596.1:1188-1844 GCA_964514295.1 uncultured Alphaproteobacteria bacterium | reverse complement strand
CGCCGCCGGCCGCCGCCGGCATGGCGGCGGGCGACACCACCCACTGGTGCGTCGTCGACCGCGACGGCAACGCGGTCGGCGCGCTCGCCTCGCTCAACATGATGTTCGGCGCGCAGGTGATGGCGCCGGGCACCGGCATCCTGATGAACAACCGCATGACCTACTGGCACACCGACCCCGGCCACCCCAACTGCCTCGCCCCCGGCAAGCGGGTGCGCCACACCATGAACCCGGTGATGGTGTTCGACCGCCCGGCCGAGGCCGGCGGCCAGCCGCTGCTGGTGCTGGGCACGCCGGGCGGCGACACCCAGGTGCAGACCAACCTTGCCGCCATCGTCGCCATGCTGGACCATGGCCTCGACCCTGCCGAGGCGGTGCAGGCGCCGCGCTGGACCCACCACCAGGACGGCACCTACAGCAACTGGCCGCATGGCGAGGATGAGGAGCTGACGCTGGAGGGCCGGGCGCCGGAGGCCGCCTTCGCCGGGCTGCAGGCGCGCGGGCAGCCGGTGCGCCGGCTTGCCGCCTGGGAGGGGCGCGGCAGCCTCGGCATCATCGCCCGCGACCCCGCCACCGGCAGCCTGACCGCCGCCGCCGATCCGCGCCGCGACGGCATGGCGCTGGTGATCTGATCTTTACGGGAGAACGGAATCCGC
>CAZEQG010000596.1:0-1101 GCA_964514295.1 uncultured Alphaproteobacteria bacterium | reverse complement strand
CGCCCTGGCGCTGGCACTGGGCTCCATCGGCGCCGCCCAGGCCCAGCAGGCCCGGGTGATGATCCCGGCCGGCGCCGGCGGCGGCTGGGACGGCACCGGCCGCGGCGCGATGAACGCGATGCAGCAGGCCGGCATTTTCACCGACGGCGTGCAGTACACCAACAAGGGCGGGGCGGCCGGCACCATCGGGCTGGCCGAATTCGCCAGCACCCAGAAGGGTCAGGACAACGCCATCATGATCATGGGGGCGATCATGGTGGGCGGCATCGCGCTCAACAAGTCGCCGGTCACCCTGGACCAGGTGACCCCGATCGCCCGGCTGACCAACGAATACAACACCATCGCCGTGCCGGCCAATTCGCCGCTGAAGTCGGTCGCCGACTTCGTGGCGGCGCTGAAGGCCAATCCGGGCGCGGTGGCGATCGCCGGCGGCTCGGCCGGCGGCGTCGACCACATCGCCGTCGCCCTGATCGCCAAGGCGATCGGCGTCGAGGTGTCGAAGATCAACTATGTGCCGACCCAGAGCGGCGCCGAGGTGGTGGCGGGCGTGGTGGGCGGCAAGTATGCCGCCGGCGTCTCCGGCATCTCCGAGCTGAAGCCGCAGGCCGATACCGGGCGCATGCGGCTGATCGCGGTGACCAGCGAGAAGCGGGTGGCCGACCTGCCGAACGTGCCGACGCTGATGGAATCCGGCGTCGCGGTGGCGATCGGCAACTGGCGCGGCGTCGTCGGCGCGCCGGGCATGTCGGCGGCGGGGCTGAAGACCTGGACCGACCGCTTCGACCGCATGGCCAAGTCCGCCCCCTGGCAGGAGACGCTGAAGAAGCAGGGCTGGGACGATGCCTATCTCTCCGGCCCCGCCTTCGCCAGCTTCCTGAAGGCGGAGAACGAGCGGATGACCGCCGCCCTGAAGGATGTCGGCCTGCTGAAGTAGGGCGCCGTGGCGGCGCCCGAAGGCGATCGCGGCGCCCGGCCCTGGTGGCTGGGCGTCGCCGTCGCGCTGGTCGGGGCGGTCTGGCTGCACGCCGCCTCGGGCCTTGCCCTGCACGGCGGCTATGCGGTGGTCGGCCCCGGCGTGGTGCCGCTGATCGTGGGCGCCGT
>CAZEQG010000595.1:0-1845 GCA_964514295.1 uncultured Alphaproteobacteria bacterium | reverse complement strand
GGCAGCACCCCGCCCGGCGCCACGACGGCGCCGAGCAGGGTTGCCGGCGGCCGGAAGGCCCCGCTCACCGGCCGCCGCCGGTCAGGCCGAGATGGTGTCGAGATACTTCTGGTTGGCGTCGGAGTAGTTCTTGCCCCACCACTCGCCGTCCAGCACCACCTGCGAGCGGAAATTGTCGGTGTCGGTCGGGTTGAAGCGGCGGAATTCGGCCGGCACATGGGCGGCGGCCTTCGGATTGGTCGGGCCGTTGCCGAGGAACTTCAGCAGCTCGATCTGCTGCTGCCATTCGGCGCAGGCCGAGCCGAGGAACTCATGCGCCAGCTTGCCGGCCGGGTTGCCCTTGGGGATCACGAAGATGCCGGGCTGCAGCATGCCGCCATTCCAGGTGTAGTCCAGCTTGCCCTTGGTCTCCTCGAACAGCACCTTGGCGCGGGTGTGCCAGATCAGGCCCATCGAGGCCTCGCCGGTGCGCATGAGCTGCTCGGATTCCGAGCCCGACCCCCAGTAGACCGCCTGCGCGCGGATCTTCTTCAGCACCTCCAGCGCCCGGCCGACATCAAGCGGATAGAGCCTGTCCGGCGCCACGCCGTCACCCTGGAGCAGCACGTCCAGGCAGGCCAGCGCGTCGCGCCGCAGCATGCGCTTGCCCGGGTACTTCTGGAAGTTGAGGAAATCCGCCCAGCTCTTCGGTGGATCGGCCTTGAACTTCTCGGCATCGTAGATCAGCACCGAGCTGAAGGAATAGGGGGCGGCGCCATGGGGATAGGCAAAGCCCTTCTCCGGCAGGTCGGCCTTGTTCACCAGCGTGTAGTCGATCGGCTCCAGCAGCCCCTGCCCGCCCAGCAGGAAGGCCGAGCTGGCCGAGCTGTCGCACAGGTCCCAGGTGACGCGCCTGGACTCGACCATGGTGCGGATCTTGCCGGCCGACGGGCCGGAGCTGTCCATCACCACCTTCACGCCGGGCTTCTTGGCCTCGAAGGGCTTGCCGTAGAAATTGCCGAAGCCCTGGTTGGCGATGCCGCCCCAGTTCACCAGCACGATTTCGCGTGCCTGCGCCCGCGCCGCACCCGCCGGCAGCGCGCCGGCAAGCCCCAGCGCGCCCGCCAGGGCCAGGAAGCGGCGGCGGTCGATCTGGCCGCGGGCCAGCTTGTCCTTCAGGATTTCGATACAGTCGGCCTGGAAGCTCTGCGGTTCGCTCATGAATGCCCCCTGTTCGGAAAGTTTGAGTGCGGCCGGCCGTTCCTTCGCCGTGGCGTCTTGACCCGATCGTATGCAAACATCGCTTGCCCGGTAAAGACTCGCGGAGAGGGAACTTGGCCGACAACGCGCTGTTCACCCCGGATTTCCGGGAACGGCCCTACTGGTGGGATGCCGCACCGCCGCCGCCGCCCAGCCTGCCCGACCTGCCGGACCGGGTGGAGGTGGCGGTGATCGGCGGCGGCTATACCGGGCTGAACTGCGCGCTGGAGCTGCGCCGGGCCGGCATCGGGGTGGCGGTGTTCGAGGCCGAGCGCTTCGGCTTCGGCGCCAGCTCGCGCAATGGCGGCATGGTCTCGGGCGGGCTCAAGCTCAGCTCGCTTGATCTCGCCCGCACCATCGGGCCGGAGAAGGCCGCGCGCATCGTCGAGGAATCGGCCGGCTCGCTGCCCTTCCTCGAAGACCTGCTGGCGCGCGAGGGCATCGACTGCCACTACGCCCGGGTCGGCCGCTTCGTCGGCGCCCATTCGCCGGGCGCCTATCGCGGCCTGTTCGCGCGCGCCGAGCTCTTGGCCCGCGTCACCGGCATGCCGGCCGAGGTGCTGCCCCGGGCGCGCCAGCGCGAGGAGAACGGGACCGACTGGTACC
>CAZEQG010000594.1:1552-1847 GCA_964514295.1 uncultured Alphaproteobacteria bacterium | reverse complement strand
CCCCTTCGACAGGCTCAGGGTGAGGCGGAATGGGAGGACGGTAGCGGCTCCACCAGAAAAACATCGTCCCCCCGAGTCGCCTCATGGTGAGCCCGTCGAACCATGAGGCGCGGCACCGCCGGCTGTCTCCAGCAGGGCCAGCAGGCCTTTCAGGATATCGGCCGGCGGCGGCGGGCAGCCCGGGATGTGGAGGTCGACCGGCAGCACCGCGCCCGCCCCGCCCACCACCGCCGGGCTCGCCGCAAAGCAGCCGCCATCCAGCGCGCAGCCGCCCAGCGCCACCAGCCATTTCGGC
>CAZEQG010000594.1:0-1405 GCA_964514295.1 uncultured Alphaproteobacteria bacterium | reverse complement strand
TGAGGGCGTGGATCTCCAGCTCGCAGCCGTTGCAGGAGCCGGCATCGACCTCGCGGATCGCCAGGGCGCGGCCGAGGCGCCGGCGGGTCGCCCGGGCCAGCGACCGGCCAAGCTCGGCGAGGGCCGCCTCGTCGGCGGCGGGGGCCGGCTCGGTCAAGGCCGGGCGCAGCAGGTTCGCCGGAAAGAAGCGCAGCATCGCCGGCCTCCCTAGAGATCGTGGCCCGAGTAGGAACAGTTGAACGACTTGTTGCAGAGCGGAAAGTCGGCGACGATGTTGCCTTCGATCGCGGCCTCCAGAAGCGGCCACTGGAACCAGGACGGATCGCGCAGGTGGCAGCGCGCGATGCTGCCATCCGCCGCCAGCCGAACCCAGGCCAGCACATCGCCGCGGAACCCCTCGACCAGCGCCGCACCTTCACCGGCGGCCGGGCCGGGCAGGTCCGCGCGCAGGCCGCCGCCGGGCAACCCGTCGAGCAACTGGCCGATCAGCCCCAGGCTCTGCTCCACCTCGCGGATACGCACCCATACCCGGGCGTTCACGTCGCCTTCCGTCAGCACCGGCACGGCAAAGGCCAGCCTGTCATAGGGCGGATAGGCAAGGTCGCGCCTGGCATCGAAATCGCGGCCCGACGCGCGGCCGACATAGCCGCCGGCGGCGTATTGCCGGGCGAGGCCCGGATCGAGTATGCCGGTTGACACCATGCGGTCCTGCAGCGAGGCGGTGCCGTCATAGCGCGCAATCAGCGCCGGCAGGCGGCGGCCGATCTCGGCCGCCATCCCGGCCAGGGCGGCGGGCCCGTCGCTGGCGATGTCGCCGGCCACGCCGCCCGGCAGGATGCGGTCGCGCATCAGGCGGTGGCCGAAGCAGGCATCGGCAGCGCGCAGCACCTGCTCGCGCAGCACGCCGCACTGGGCATGGATCAGGGCGAAGGCGGCGTCGTTGCAGATGGCACCGATGTCGCCCAGGTGGTTGGCCAGCCGCTCCAGCTCGGCCATCAGCGCGCGCAGCCACTGCGCCCGCGGCGGCGCCTCCACGCCCAGCGCCAGCTCCACGGCCCGGGCAAAGGCGAAGGCATAGGCGACCGTGCTGTCGCCCGATACCCGGCCGGCCAGGCGTGCCGCGTGATCCGGCCGCGACCCGGCGAGCAGCCCTTCCACCCCCTTGTGGACGTAGCCCAGCCGCTGCTCCAGCCGCACCACCGTCTCGCCATTCACGGTGAAGCGGAAATGGCCCGGTTCGATGATCCCGGCATGCACCGGCCCGACCGCGATCTGGTGCAGCCCCTCGCCCTCGGCGGCCAGGAAGGGATAGGGGGCGGGCGGCGGCCGGCCGGCGCCGCGGCCATGGTCGAGCCAGGGCCGCGGGTCGGGCAGCCCTTCGGGCAGCAGGCCGAACAGGTCGCGG
>CAZEQG010000593.1:0-1849 GCA_964514295.1 uncultured Alphaproteobacteria bacterium | reverse complement strand
TCTCCTGGCCGAGCGTCAGCGGCGTGGCGTCCTGCAGATGGGTGCGGCCGATCTTCACGATGCCGGCGAATGCCGCCGCCTTGCCGGCGAGCGTGTCGCGCAGCCGCTCCAGCGCCGGCAGCAGCTCGCCGCTGACCGCGCCGACCGCCGCCACGTTCATCGCCGTCGGGAACACGTCGTTGGAGGACTGGCCGAGATTGACCTCGTCGTTGGGATGGACCAGCCGCCCCGGCCCGACCGGCCCGCCGAGAAGCTGGGAGGCGCGGTTGGCCAGCACCTCGTTCATGTTCATGTTGGTCTGGGTGCCGGAACCGGTCTGCCAGACCACCAGCGGGAACTCGCCGTCATGGCGGCCGTCCAGCACCTCCCCGGCGGCCGCCGCAATGGCCTCGGCCTTCGCCGGGTCGAGCAGGCCGAGGCCGGCATTCACCGTCGCCGCACAGCGCTTGACCAGCGCCAGCGCGCGGATCAGCGCCAGCGGCATGCGCTCGCCGGAGATCGCGAAATGTGCAAGGGAGCGCTGCGTCTGCGCGCCCCACAGCCGGTCGCCGGGCACGGCGATGTCGCCGAAGCTGTCGCGCTCGATCCGTTCCGCCGCCGCCATCATCGTCACTCCCCGCGGGATATGCATGCCTGACCGGCAAGTTGGGCGGCGGCGGCCCCGGCGCAAGGCTGTAAGCTCCCGCCGGCGGCCCATGCCGGCCGCACCACGCCACCTGCCGGGGATGATGCGCGATGACGGGAACACTGCCTCTTGCCGGCTGCCGGGTGATCGACCTCAGCCATGTCATGGCCGGTCCGGTATGCACCCTGCTGCTGGCCGATCTTGGCGCCGAGGTGATCAAGGTGGAGCGCCCGCCCGGCGGCGACGATTCCCGCCGCATGGGGCCGCCCTTCCTCGGCGGCGAATCCGCCGCCTTCCTGATCATGAACCGCAACAAGCGCGGCATCGCCCTTGACCTGAAGACCGAGGCCGGGCGGGCCGCCCTTGGCCGGCTGATCGCCGGCGCCGACGTGCTGGTCGAGAACTACCGGCGCGGCACCATGGAGAAGCTGGGCTTCGGCTGGGAGACGCTGCGCCGGCGCCATCCCGGCCTGATCTACTGCGCCATCTCCGGCTTCGGGCGCAGTGGGCCGCTGGCCGACCATGGCGGCTTCGACCTGATGGCCCAGGCGCTGAGCGGCATCATGAGCGTGACCGGCGAGGGGCCGGGGCGGCCGCCGGTGAAATGCGGGCCGCCGGTCACCGACATCACCGCCGGCCTGCTGGCCGCGCTCGGCATCGCCGCCGCCTATGCCCGCCGCCAGCGCAGCGGCGAGGGCGGGCTGGTCGACACCTCGCTCTACGAGGCCGGGATCATGCACAGCTTCTGGCAGTCGGCGATCTGCCTGGCGACCGGGCGCTCGCCGCAGCCCATGGGCTCCGCTCACCCGCTGAACGCGCCCTATCAGGCCTTCGCCACCGCCGATGGCTGGCTAGCCGTCGGCGCCGCCAACCAGCGCAACTGGCTGCGCCTGACCGAGGCGCTGGAGCGCCCGGACCTCGCGACCGATCCGCGCTTTGCCGACAACCTCGCCCGGATGACGCATCTCGCTGCACTGGAGGAGGCGCTGACGCCGCTGTTCGCCGCCCGCAGCACCGCCGACTGGCTGGCCCGGCTGGAGGCTGCCGGCGTGCCGGCCGCCCCGGTCCGCAGCATCGGCGAGATGCTGAAGGCCCCGCAGACCCTGGCCCGCGACATGGTGATCGAGGTGGACCACGCCGCCCTCGGCCAGGTGAAGAGCCTCGGCACGCCGGTGAAGATCGACGGCCGCACCCGCCCCGGCCGGCGCGGCGCCCCGCGGCTCG
>CAZEQG010000592.1:0-1852 GCA_964514295.1 uncultured Alphaproteobacteria bacterium | reverse complement strand
GACAACGACACGCTGCGCGGCAGCCGCACGGTCGATCCCGCCGGCCCCTGGACGGAGGATGCGCCGGCCGTCGCCCGGCTGCGCGAGTCCGGCGCGGTGTTCCTGGGCAAGACCACCACGCCCGAATTCGGCTGGAAGGGGCTGACCGACGGGCCGTTGACCGGCATCACCCGCAATCCCTGGAACCGGCAGCGCACCCCGGGCGGCAGCAGCGGCGGGGCGGCGGTGGCCGCCGCCCTCGGCATGGGCGCGCTGCATCTCGGCACCGATGGCGGCGGCTCCATCCGCATCCCGGCCGGCTTCACCGGGGTGTTCGGCATCAAGCCCAGCTTCGGCCGGGTGCCGGCCCATCCGCCCTCGGTCATGGGCACGCTGTCCCATTGCGGGCCGATCACCCGCACGGTGGCCGATGCCGCGCTGATGCTGAAGGTGATCGCCGGCCCGGACGAGCGCGACCCGCTGGCCCTGCCGCCCGATCCGCGCGATTACCGCATCGGGCTGGAGGATGGGCTGGCGGGGCTGAAGATCGCCTATTCGCCCCGCCTCGGCGGCCCCGCCATCCACCCCGAGGTCGCCGCCGCCGTGGCCGGGGCGGTCGAGACCCTGGCCGATCTGGGGGCCGAGGTGACCGAGGCCGAGCCGGATCTCGGCGACGCGCTGCCGCTGTTCTACACCCATTGGTACGCTGGCGCTGCCAGGCTGGTCGACGGCATCCCCGCCGACCGTCATGCCGAGATGGACCCCGGCCTGCTGGCAGCGGCGGAGCGCGGCCGGCGCATCGGCATCGTCGAATACGGCAAGGCGCAGGCCGCCCGCATCGAGCTGTCGCGCAGGGCCAAGGCGTTCCTGTCGCGCTATGACCTGCTGGTCACGCCGACCCTGCCGCTGCCCGCCTTCGAGGCCGGCATCCTGCTGCCGGCACCGGGGATTCCCGGCTGGCCGGCGATGACGGACTGGGCGGACTGGTCGCCCTTCAGCGTGCCCTTCAACCTCACCCAGCAGCCGGCCTGCTCGATCCCCTGCGGCTTCAGCAGCGACGGGCTGCCGATCGGCCTGCAGATCGTCGGCCCGCATCATGCCGATGGGCTGGTGCTGCGGGCCGCCCGCGCCTTCGAAAGCGCCCGCCCCATCCGCCTGCCGCCGGCCTGACCGGCGCTGCCGGCCCAAGCGGCGCGGCCACGGGATAAAAACCCTGCCCGCGGCAGGGTTTTGCGGCGCTGCGGCCGGCAGCCTTCGGGCCCTGCCGCCACGGCCTCCGCACCAGCGGCAGTGTTCCAAACTGCGGCATGCACAGGATGCATAGCGGAAACGACTTTTTATGCGTGGTGTTTGGGCAGCCCGATGCCCATCTTTTGTTCGTCAGGATGCTGCATCGCAGCATTCAGGGTCCCTCGGGGACCCTCGTCTCCCAGACGTGAAGCCTCCCTGTTCAACTTGCCGGGCCCTCGTGGCCCGGCATTTTTCTTGGTGCGCAGGCAGAAGCCGGCGCAAGGCAGATGGCCCCGCCCCGCGGCCGGTCAAGGGGGATGGCACGAACCGGCCGTGCCGGAACGCTTCGCCGGCCTGATCAGTTCGCAGAATTGTCCGGCCGCAACGCGACGATCGCCGCCGGGGCCGAGGGGCGCAGCACCGGCGGTGGCGCCACCAGCAGGTGATAGAAGGTCTTGCCGCGAATCTCCGTCCGCTCCACGCGGAAATCGGCCAGCCTGCGGTCGGCGGCGGCCAGCCGGGCGTTTTCGGCCGTGGTGTAGGTGCCGACCAGCACCGCCGGCTGCGGCGGCAGCGACACCAGCACCTTTGGCGCCTGGGCCGCAGGCTCGGCGACCGGTGCCGCCGCCACGCGGGCCGCCGG
>CAZEQG010000591.1:0-1863 GCA_964514295.1 uncultured Alphaproteobacteria bacterium | reverse complement strand
ACTCGATCGGCCGCCCTTCGGCGCTGCGCAGCAGGATATTGCCCAGGCGCCGGCCGGGGCGCGCCCAGCCCGGCGCTGCTGCTGCCGGCAGCGCTGCTTCGGGCGGTGCGGCCTCGGGTGGCAGGGCGGGCGGCGGATGGGCGTCGGTCATGATTCTGTCGATTTGCGGCCGGTGAGTGGCTATACTTATCTCCAGTGCGGGGAAAAAGTCCCTGCCATTCGCCTGGGGGAAAGCCGCCATGCGCGTCGACGAAGGGCAGCCGGTCCTGCTGGACAGGATGCGTCCCGATCCGGCTCAGCGTATCGCAAGCCGTGCCGAGGGGGCCTATGTGAAGGGCGCGTCGAGTGCGACGGCCATCCGCGAAGGCACCGAGAAGCTGATACAGTCCAGCCTGGGCAAGCCGTCGGAAGCGGCGCTGAAGCTGCTGGGACAGGGCGGAAACCGGGTGGACTTCTTCGCCTGATCCTGGACAGGCCGGCGGTTTCGCCCTAAGTCGCGGGCGATGCCATGACCGGAGCCGCCGATGTCCTTCCCCGATGTCCGCCTGCATGACCTGTCACGTCTGGATGCCGGTGGCCGCGCTGCGCTGATGCGCCGCACGGAAGCGTCGATCGACCGCTATTTCGCGGCCGTCGACGCCATCATCGCGGCAGTGCGCGAGGAGGGCGATCTGGCGCTGTCGCGCTTTGCCAAGGAGTTTGACAAGGCGCCGGTCGAGGCGGACCAGATCCGGGCGACGGAGGCGGATTTCGAGCGCGCCTTCGCCACCCTCGACCCCGCCGTGCGCGAGTCGATCGCCTATGCCGCCCATGGCATCCGCGAGTTCCACCAGCGCCAGAAGCCCGAGCCGCTGATGATGCACGAGGTGCGCCCGGGGGTATTCGCCGGCGAGAAGTGCACGCCCATCCCCTCGGTCGCCTGCTATGTGCCGCGCGGCAAGGGCGCCTTTCCTTCCGTCATGTTGATGACCACCATTCCCGCGGTGGTGGCCGGGGTGCCCCGCGTCGTCGTGGTGACCCCGCCGGGGCCGGACGGTCAGGTCGACGATGCCTCGCTGGTCGCCGCCCGGCTCGCCGGCGTGTCGGAGGTCTACAAATGCGGCGGCGCCCAGGCGGTGGCGGCGGTCGCCTATGGCACGGCGACGGTGCCGCGCTGCGACAAGGTGATCGGTCCCGGCAGCCCCTGGGTGGTGGCGGCCAAGCGGCGACTGGCCGGCATCATCGATCCCGGCATTCCGGCCGGCCCGTCGGAGGCGATCGTGCTGGCCGAGCCCGGCACCGATCCGGCGATCGCCGCCCTCGATGTCATCGTCGAGAGCGAGCACGGCCCCGACAGCTCGGCCTTCCTGGTCACCACCGATCCGGCGCTGGCCGAGGCGGTGCGGCGCGAGATCAAGGCGGTATGGGCCGAGATGGGGGCGCAGCGTGCGGGCTTTTCCTCCACCGTCCTGTCCGGCCCGACCGGCGGCGTGGTGCTGGCGCCCGACTGGGCGGCGGCGGTTGCCTTCGTCAACGACTACGCGCCCGAGCATCTGGTGATCCTGGCCGAAGAGCCGATGGCCCATCTCGGCCTGATCGAAAATGCGGGCGAGGTGCTGCTGGGCCGCCACACGCCGATCCCGCTGGGCAATTTCGTGCTGGGGCCGAACGCGGTGCTGCCGACGGCGGGCCAGGCGCGCACCCATTCGGCCCTCGGCACCCATGACTTCATGAAGCGCATCTCGGTTGGCCATGTCACGGCCAAGGCCTATGCGGAGCTTGCCCGGCACGCGCACAGGCTCGCCCTCTATGAAGGGTTCGACGGCCATGCCATCGCCGTCGGCCCGCGGCGCGCGGCGGCCCTGGCGCGGTGACCGCGGCGTC
>CAZEQG010000590.1:0-1869 GCA_964514295.1 uncultured Alphaproteobacteria bacterium | reverse complement strand
CAGGCCACCCGCCTGTCCTACAAGGAGCAGCGCGAGCTGGACCTGCTGCCGGGGCGGATCGCGGCGCTGGAAGGTGAAATTGCCGGCCTGGAGGCGCGGCTGGCCGACCCCGACCTCTACCGCCGCGATCCCGCCGGCTTCGCGGCCGCCACCGCCCGGCTGAGCGCCGCCCGGGCCGAACTGTCGGCGGCCGAGGATAGCTGGCTGGCGCTGGAAGAGCGGCGCGAGGCGCTGGCCGGATGAGCGCCCGGGACGTGGCGCTGGCGGTGCTGGTGATGTTCCTGTGGGGCATCAACATGCCGCTGGCCAAGCTGGGCATGGCCGAGATTCCGCCGATCCTGATGATCGCCCTGCGCTTTGCCCTGACCGCGGCGCTGCTGGTGCCCTTCCTGCCGGTGCCGCGCGGCCGGCTGCGCGAGATCGCGGCCCTGGCGGTGACGCTTGGCTGCCTGCACTTCTCCCTGATGTTCACCGGCCTTGCCGGCATCGACGCGGCAACCGCCGCCATCGCCATCCAGGTGCAGGTGCCCTTCGCCAGCCTGATCGCCTGGGCGGTGCTGGGCGACCGGGTGGGCTGGCGGCGGGCGTTCGGCATGGCGCTGGCCTTCGGCGGCGTGGTCATCCTGGCGGGCGAGCCGGCAACCCTGGAGAACTGGCCGGCCCTGGTGCTGGTGATCGTGGCCGCCCTGGTGTGGAGCGCCACGAACCTGCAGATGAAGCGGCTGTCCGACCTGAATCCGCTGGTGATGAATGGCTGGATGGCGCTGTTCGCGGTGCCGCTGCTGCTCGTCTCCTCCTTCCTGCTGGAGGAAGGCCAGGTCGCCGCCATCGCCGGTGCCGGCCTTGCCGGCTGGGGGGCGGTGGCGTTCATGGCGGTGGGCACCACGATCGCCGGCTATGGGCTGTGGGCCGATCTGCTGAGCCGCAACCCGGTCGCCCAGGTGGTGTCCTTCATGCTGCTGGCCCCTGCCTTCGGCATGCTCGGCGGCTGGCTGATCCTGGGCGAGGCGATGACGCCCGAAAAGCTGATCGGCGGCGCGGTCACCCTGGCCGGCATCGCCATCATCGTGATCCGCCGGCCGAAGCTGGCCGCGGCCAAGACGGCCGGGCTGTGAGCGCCGCCTCGCCCAATCACGGCCCGCGGCGGCTGCCGGTGACGATGCTGGTGCTGCACTACACCGGCATGGCCGATGCCGGGGCGGCCCTGCGCCAGCTCTGCGACCCGGCGGCCGGCGTCAGCGCCCATTACCTGGTGGAGGAGGACGGCACCGTCCATGCCCTGGTCGCCGAGGACCGCCGCGCCTGGCATGCCGGGCGCGGCTTCTGGCGCGGCATCACCGACGTGAACTCGGCCTCGGTCGGGATCGAGATCGTCAATCCCGGCCATGCCCATGGCTACCGCCATTTCCCCCAGGCGCAGATCGACGCGGTGGTCGATCTCGCCCGCGCCATCGTGGGACGGCATGGGATCCGGCCATGGGATGTCGTGGGACATTCCGACATCGCCCCCGACCGCAAGGCCGATCCCGGGGAACTGTTCCCCTGGGCCGAGCTGGCGGCGGCCGGCATCGGGCTGTGGCCCGCCCCGGCCGACGGCACGGGCGATCTGGCGCGCATCGGCTATGCCGTCCTGCCCGATCCGCTGCCGGCACGGATCGCCTTCCAGCGGCGCTTCCGCCCGGCCCGGCTGGATGGCGCGGCCGATCCCGAGACCCTGGCGCTGATCGCCGGGCTTGACCGGATGCTGCCGGCCGGCCTTTAGTCGGCCCCGGGTCCAGGCGGTCGGATGGCCGCTCCCGCGCAGCGCGCGGGGGAGGAAAGTCCGGGCTCCACGGAAGCAGGATGCCGGGTAACGCCCGGCGGGGGCGA
>CAZEQG010000589.1:0-1873 GCA_964514295.1 uncultured Alphaproteobacteria bacterium | reverse complement strand
CCCCGCCGCCGCCGCGGCTGGCCCTGCCGAAGGCGCCCGACCCGGCACTGGTCGAGGACACGCCGCGCGGCAAGCTGCCGATCGTCGGCCCGGACGGGCGGGCGCCGCGGCTGGTCTATGCCAGGCCCTTCGAGAACAATGACCGGCGGCCGAAGCTGGCCCTCATGGTCACCGGCCTCGGCCTGTCGCGCACCGTCACCACCGCCGCGATCCAGGACCTGCCCGGCCCGGTCAGCCTGGCCTTCGTGCCGCATGCCACGGCGGTCGAGGAATACATCGCCAGCGCCAGGGCGGCCGGCCATGAGGTGCTGCTCGCCCTGCCGATGGAACCTGCGAACTATCCGCGCAGCGACCCCGGGCCCTTCACCCTGCTGACCAGCCTCGCGGCGGCCGAGAATGTCGACCGGCTGGAATGGACCCTGTCGCGCGTCACCGGCTATGTCGGGCTGACCAACCTGCTGGGGCAGAAGTTCATCGCCTCGGAGGAGGCGCTGACGCCGGTGTTCAAGGAGCTGAAGCGGCGTGGCCTCATGTATGTGGAAACCCGGGTCAGCTCCAACAGCCTGGCCCTCCAGGTGGCGGCCAGCCTGTCACTGCCGCGCGCCTATTCCGACCGGGTGATCGACAGCCAGGTGAGCCGCGAGGCGATCGACCGCGAATTGGCCCTGCTGGAGGAACGGGCGCGCAGCGTCGGCAGCGCGCTCGGTGTCGGCCAACCCTATCCGGTGACGCTGGAGCGCATCCTGGCCTGGGTGAAGACGCTGGAGGAAAAGGGGCTGGTCCTTGCCCCCGTTTCCGCCCTGGCCGACCGGCAGCCGGCTTCCTGACGGGTCAGTCGGGGGCCGCCCACAGCCCCTCAATCGGGGGCGGGTCGGCGCGCAGCCGGGCGAAGGCTTCCTCGACCCGGGCCGCGGCGGCCGACAGCGCCTCGGCCTCACCGCCGGAAAAGCCGCGCAGGATCGCCAGCGTGCCCTCGTCGAAGCGCGGATAGAGGCGGGTGAGCGCCAGCATCCGGCCGGCATCCTCGGGGTCGGTCTCGATCAGGTACAGCCGCACCGGCACGTTGCGCAGCACCACATGGCTCAGCGCGGTGAGCCAGGCCCGCGAATCGGTGCAGAACTCCGATGGCCAGACCAGTTCGCCATCGCTGTCGGCGGTCAGCCGCAGGGTGGCGTGGATCGGCCGCACCGCCGCGCGGCTCAGCCCGGCAAAGGCCGCCCCCTCGCGCAGATAGGTGAAGGCCGCCTCCAGCACCCAGCGCCGCAGCGGCCCTTCGGCCTCCTGCCCCGCGGTGTGGGCTGGCGGGATCGCCGGCAGGCCCGCCCCGCTCACATCTCGGGCCCGCCGCCGCCGCCGCCCCCGATCAGGCCCATGTCGATGCTCTCCTCCTGTGCCGGCACGTATTCGGTGGCGAAGTCCTCGGGCAGGCCGGTGCAGATCGCGGCCATGTCCCGCCAGGCGAAGCCGTCCTTGCGCGGGTCATAGCAGTTGGCCGGCCGGGCCCGGATGATCTCGGCCAGCAGGCCCGGATCGGAGGACAGCAGCTTGCGGAAGCTGCCCTCGTAGAAGCCGCCGCTGTCGTCGCGGATGCTGGCCGCGGGCAGCACTTCCAGCACCCCGCCCTCCTCGCGCGGGCCCAGGCGGTCGGCGGGCAGCCCGGCCTCCCAGGCGGCGGCTTCGGCCTCGCTCCTGAACAGCATGTAGACGGAAACGGCAGGCATGCTCCCTCCTTGTCTTGCCGGGCCATCCTATCAGATCGCTTCCGCTGTCGCGGCACTGCTGCTAGAGGCGATCGCATGATTGCCACCCTGGTCGCCCGCCGTGCCGAGGCGCTGTACCGGCAGGGGCCGGGCGCGCGTGCCCGCCGGGCGCT
>CAZEQG010000588.1:0-1876 GCA_964514295.1 uncultured Alphaproteobacteria bacterium | reverse complement strand
GGGGCATCGATGCGGAGGCTGGCGCGGTCCGCACGCGCGATGGGCATACCGGCGCGCGGCCGCGGGGCGTGATCGGCTATGCCGCCCTGCGCGGCGGCGATGTGGTGGGCGACCATACGGTGGTGTTCGCCGGCGCCGGCGAGCGCCTGGAACTGACCCATCGTGCCGGGAGCCGCCGCATCTATGCCGCAGGCGCATTGAAGGCGGGGCTGTGGCTTGCTGACGGCCGCGCCCCCGGCCTTTATGGCATGTCTGATGTGCTGGGATTATAACGTAACCGTTTCGAACCAGTCATCCGCGCCACCGCTGAAGCGCGTCCCGTAATGAACTTGCGAGCTCCCGGCGCGCCTGCTGGCCGAGAAATCCGCCGACCTCAAGCCGGCGGCCGTGGCTGGTCAGGAACACCGGCATCGGCCAGTCGGCAGCGCCGTCATGCTCGACGCGCAGCCAATAGGGCTGGAGGGAGAACTGCACCGCCCGCCCGGTGGCGTCGATGCGCTCCACCTCCAGGCGGGTCGCGGTCAGCCGGATGATCTCGCGCCGTCGCGCCCGCCGCGCGATCAGCTCATAGGCGATCCACAGCCCCGCCGCATCCAGCCCGAAGAAGCCGAGCACCGGCCAGGCCCCGAGCGACAGGAAGTAGATGCCAAGACCGAGGCTGAGCGCCGCGAAGCTGCCGCACACCACCAGCGCCGCCGGTCGCGACAGCGGTGCGGCGGGCTGCAGCTCGGCCAGGAACAGCGGCGCGGCATAGCTCATGGCAGTGAGACTACCCGCCCCGCCGCCGCGGTCAACCGCTGGGCGTCTCCTGGTGTGGCGCGCCGGCTTGACGGCGGGCCGCAGCCACCGCACCGTCGGCCGATGCCGCGCAGCACCATGACCGCAAAGCAGATCGACGCCTTCTTCGCCCGCCTCGCCGAGCGCAACCCGGCGCCGAAGGGCGAGCTGGAGCATGTCAACGCCTATACGCTGCTGGTGGCGGTGGTGTTGTCGGCGCAGGCGACCGATGCCGGGGTCAACAAGGCCACCCGCCCGCTGTTCGAGAAGGTCCGCAGCGCCGCCGAGATGCTGGCCCTGGGCGAGGAGGGGCTGCGCGGCTACATCCGCACCATCGGCCTGTTCAACACCAAGGCCAAGAATGTGATCGCCCTGTCACGGCTGCTGGTGGAGCGCCATGGCGGCGAGGTGCCGGCCGATCGCGAGGCGCTGGAAGCACTGCCCGGGGTCGGGCGCAAGACCGCAAACGTGGTGCTGAACATGGCCTTCGGCCAGCCGACGATGGCCGTCGACACGCATGTGTTCCGGGTTGCCAACCGCACCGGCATGGCGCCGGGCAAGACACCGCTCGCGGTCGAGCAGGGGCTGGTCAAGCGCATCCCCGCCCGCTGGGCCCTGCATGCCCACCACTGGCTGATCCTGCACGGCCGCTATATCTGCCTTGCCCGGCGTCCCCGCTGCCCGGACTGCCCGGTGGCCGATCTCTGCCTCTACCCCGACAAGACCGCGGCCTGAACGCCGCCGGCGGCTAGACCGCGGCCGGCCGCGGCCGCATCAGCGCCGCGCAGCTTGCCTGCGGGTTGCTGCTGCGGGCCCTGATCTCGGCATGCTTCACGCGATAGCCGGCGGCCTCGCGGTAAAGGAACAGGTCCAGCACGCAAGAATCCTGCTTGTACTGCCAGACCTGCGCCGGCTCCTCCCGCCGCACGAAGGGCGGCCGGCCGAACAGCGCGGCAATCTGCTGCTCCGACAGCTCCATCAGGTCGCCGGGCGTCAGCAATGCCCCTGGACCGGCGGTCACCTGCGCATCCCGCCCAGCTGCGGCCGCCGGTGGCCACCGGCGACGCGCTGGCCGGCCCCGGCCTTGCCGGCGGGAGGA
>CAZEQG010000587.1:0-1891 GCA_964514295.1 uncultured Alphaproteobacteria bacterium | reverse complement strand
GGAGCAGCTCCAGCTCGGCGTCGGCGGCCATCACGCGGTCTCGTCGAGCAGATGGTGGCGGGCATGGCGGGCGCGCAGGATCGCCGGCAGCGGGCCGGCGACGAACTCCGCCTCGGTCAGCGCGCCCTTCGCCGCGTTGCAGGCGCGGCAGGCCGCGACCAGGTTGTCGGCCTGCCAGCCGCCGCCGCACGACAGCGGCAGGCAATGGTCGATGGTGACGGCATCGGCACTGGCGGCGGCACGGCGGCTCCGGCTCATCGGCCGGTCGCAGTACCAGCACAGCCCATGCTGATCGTACCACAACAGGTCGCGCAGGCGGCGGACGGCGCCCAGCCCCGACGGCGGGCTGGCCGCCAGCAGGTGATCGATGGCGGTGCGGCCGGCGGTCATTGCGCGGACTCCCCCTTCAGGTGGCTCGCCGCCAGGTGCTCGGGCACCTCGGCGGAGGCGAGGTCGATGGTGATGGTGGTCCAGGGGCCGGTGCCGTGCGGGCCGATCTCGCGGCGCTGCAGGCGGATATAGGTCTTGGATCCGGCGACGCGGATGCTGTCGCGGATCGCAGCCATGGCCTGCTGCCACTCCGGATCGTCGATATCGGCGCGCAGCAGCCCGAAGATGCGCTCGCGGCTGACCTCCCCCGCCTTGTCGACCTGGAACGCCTCGGTCACCAGCGTCTGGATCTCGACCCGGGAATCCTCCGCCCAGCGCTTCAGGCAGCCGTCAATGATCTGCTTGGCGACCTGCAGGCCAGGGCCGAACACGAGCTGGTCGGCCACCGCGATCTGCACGCGCAGGCTGCCGTCGTAGCTCGTCAGCGTGACATTCCCCTTGCCGGCGGCGCCTCGCCGGGTGAGGCCGTACTGGGCGGCCAGAATATCGAGATAGGCGGCGACATCCTCGAAGGTGTGCCCCTTGAAGCGGGCGATCTGGGCGGACAGAGCCTCGGCATGGCCGATGATGGCGCGCACGGTCTGGTCTTCGAGCCGCTCGTGCGGCTGCACCATGCGCTCCGGCACCAGGCGGCCCTTGCTGTCCATCAGGTATCCGTCAGGGATCATGGGTCACCTCCAGGGTGTGGATCGGTCTATGTGTGCGGCGATGAGCCTTGCGGCGAGCGGGGCGGCGGCCCAGGCGCGGGCGGCCAGCCAGCGGCGGATGGCGGCGATCATCGGGCGGGCCGCCCCGGCTGCCAGGTCCCGGATCGCCAGAAGCCGGGCCGCCAGGCGCCGACCGCGCGGATCGCGGCGATGTCGTAGCCGGCGCACTCGGCATCCTCGGGTGCCAGCATGGGATCTGGCGCGGGCATGCCGTCCAGCCGGTGGCAGACCATCGCCACCAGCGCGGCTGGCGGCGGCCGGCGATCGAGGACAGCGACAGCGTGCATGACCGTGGTGTGATCGCGGCCGAAGGCACGGCCGATGCGTGGCAGGCTGGCGGGCGTCCACCAGCGGGCGAGCCACATGGCGAGCTGGCGGGCAGTGACGGCGCCGGCAGTGCGCCGGGCGCTCAGCATCTCGGCCACGGTGGTGCCCTGGCAGGCGGCCACCGCAGCCTGGATGGCGGCGATGGTGGGTGTGGCCGCCGGCCGCGGCAGGTCGACGGTCACAAGGCCCTCCGGGCAGATCACGGCGCCACTCCCGGCTCGCCTTCATGCGCCAGCGGCATGACATCGACGGGCGCGCTGTCATCGAGGGCGGCGAGCTGCGAGCACAGCAGCGGCTGCAGGTGCGCGGTGCCGCCGGTGCGGACCCGGCCCGGATCGCGGCGCGCTTCGGCCCGGAGGGCGGCCTCCGGCATGTCGTCGTAGGTGATTGGCCAGCGCCGTGCCGATACCAATATCCGTGCCCGCGCCGGCGGCGGCCAGGCGGCGAAGGCCCAGCGACCGTCGACC
>CAZEQG010000586.1:1639-1892 GCA_964514295.1 uncultured Alphaproteobacteria bacterium | reverse complement strand
GGTGCAGGCTGCCGGCCCGGGCGGCGGCGAAGCGCGCGTCGTCGAGATAGCCGGCCCGCGCCAGCTTCGCCAGGATGGCGGCGATCCAGCCCGCGGCCTGGCCGGTATCGAGGCCGGCGGCGGCCGCCCGCATCACCCGCCGTTCCAGCACCCGGCGAAGCTGCACGGTCGAGGCGGCATAGCGTTCGAGATAGGACAGGGCGGCCTTCTCCAGGCCGGCGGGCGATAGCGGCTGCATGGCTGAATTCTGCCT
>CAZEQG010000586.1:0-1613 GCA_964514295.1 uncultured Alphaproteobacteria bacterium | reverse complement strand
GCCAGTCTGGGAGGCGCACGTGCCATGGCCACCACCTATCGCGACAGGCCGGCGCGGCGGCGGCCCGGGCTGCTGGGCCGCCTGGTCGGCTGGGCGGCCTTCGCGGGCTTCTGGGGCAGCGTCCTGGCGGTCCTGCTGCTGTCGCTGACCTGGCTGATGCTGCCGCCGATCGATGCCGCCGCCCTGACACCGCGCCGGCCGGGCATTGCGCTGATCGGCGCCGATGGGCGGGTGTTCGCCAGCGACGGCGCGCTGCATGCCGGGCCGGTGCCGGCGGGCGAGCTGCCGCGCGCCCTGATCCAGGCCGTGGTGGCGACCGAGGACCGCCGCTTCTTCGATCATTGGGGAATCGATCCGATCGGCCTTGCCCGGGCTTTCTACGCCAATCTCAGGGCCGGGCGCGTGGTCCAGGGCGGCAGCACGCTGACCCAGCAGCTTGCCAAGAACCTGTTCCTCACCGCCGAGCGCAGCTACCTGCGCAAGCTCCAGGAGATGGTGCTGGCCTTCGAGCTGGAGCGACGCTTCGACAAGACCCAGATCCTCACCCTCTACCTCAACCGCGTCTATTTCGGGGCCGGGGTCTATGGCGTCGAGGCGGCGGCCCGCAAGTTCTTCGGCCGCGGCGCGCGGGAGCTGTCGGTCTACCAGTCGGCGATGCTGGCCGGGATCAGCGCAATGGCCGCAAGCGTGGCGACGGCGATGCTGGCCGGGCTGCTGAAGGCGCCGGGACGCCTGAACCCGACCCGGGCCGACCCGGCCACCGGCCGCCGCACCGCCCAGGTGCTCGCCAACATGGTCGACGCCGGCTATCTCACCCCGGCGGCGGCCGCTGCCGCCAGCCGTGAAGGGCCGGGCGGGCGACCCCCGGCGCTGGCGGCCGGCGCCCGCTGGTATGCCGACTGGGCGTTGGACCAGCTCGATGGGCTGGTCGGCGCCGATGATGGCGACCTGGTCGCCCAGACCGCCTTCGACCCGCGCATCCAGGCGATCGTGGAGGAGGAGGTGGCGGCCCTTCTGGCCGGGCCGGGGGCTGCCGCCGGTGTGGGCCAGGCGGCCGTGGTGGTGATGGATGCTGACGGGGCCGTCAAGGCGCTGGTCGGCGGGCGCGACCGCCGCAGCTCCGACTTCAACCGGGCGAGCCAGGCCCTGCGCCAGCCGGGCAGTGCCTTCAAGCCGGTGGTCTATCTGGCCGCGCTGGAGGCCGGGATCGCCCCGGATTCCGTGTGGCAGGACGCCCCGGTGCGCATCGGCGGCTGGAGCCCGCGCAACAATGACGGCCGCTTCCGCGGGCCGGTCACCATGGCCGACGGGCTGGTGCTGTCGCTGAACACGGTGACGGCCCAGCTTGCCGACCGGGTCGGCCTGCCGGCGATCCACCGCACCGCCCGCCGCCTCGGCATCGCCAGCCCGCTGCCCGGGGACCTCACCATCGCCCTTGGCACCGGCGAGGTCACGCTGATCGAGCTGACGGCCGCCTATGCGGTGATCGCTGCCGGCGGCCGGCCGGTGTGGCCGCACGCCATCCGCCAGGTCGACGGCCGCGACGGAAGGCCGCTGTGGCGCCGGGAGGCCGGGGCCGGCCAGGCGGTTTACGCGATGGAAGGCTATGAAGC
>CAZEQG010000585.1:0-1893 GCA_964514295.1 uncultured Alphaproteobacteria bacterium | reverse complement strand
GCAGGGCGGGCGGGCGCGGCCCTGGGCCGGCCGCAGCAGGCGCTCGGGGCTGTGGGCAAAGCGGGTGGCGGCGGGGGGCAGGGCCGCGATCTCCAGGATCAGCTTGCGTTTGACCGCCTCGGCGAAGGTGTCGAAGCTTTCGGCCACCACCACGAAGGCGCCGGGGCCGCCGATCACGCAATCCTCGTAGTAGAGGTCGAGGTTCTCCATGTTCGGCATGCCCCAGGGGCTGCGCCGGTCGTTGATGATCGGCAGGCCATTGATGACATAGCCGCGTGCCAGGGCGAGGTCGCGGGCGGCGGTGACCAGCCCGCCCTCGTTGTTCGGCCCGTCGCCGGAGATGTCGATCACCCGGCGCGTCCCCTCGAAGGGGCTGGCGTCCAGGGCGGCCATGGCGAACTCGATGGCGCCGGAGATCGAGGTGCGGCGGCCGGGAGACAGCGGTGCCGCAGCCAGCCGCCCGGCCAGCGCCCTGGCATCGGCCTCGTCCTTCACCAGGGTCCAGTCGGCGACCAGGCGGCGGTCGGGGTAGCTCGCCCATTCCAGATAGGTGATGCCGATGCCGGCCAGCACGCCGTTGCGGATCACGTCCAGCACTTCCTTGCTGGTCAGCGCCCGGACATAGCCGTCGCGCTGGAGGCGCGCCTCCTCGGCATCGATGCTGCCTGAAATGTCGACCGCCAGGACCAGCTCCAGGTCGACCGGTATGCGGCCTTCGCCCCGCACCGCGCCGGGCAGCGCCAGGCCCGCCGCCAGAGCCAGGAACGCCGCCACAAGCTTTCGCCGCATCGCGCCCTCCCTTCGAAGCCCCCAGGCCAAGCGTGCGCTGAAGGCGGGCGGCGGGCAAGCCTATTGCGTGGCCGCAGCAAGAAAGCGCAACAGCGGCTCGGGCGAGACCGAGGTGTCGCCGAGGAAGGGCCGGTCATGGACGAACAGGAAGGCGGTGAGCAGCGCCAGACCGGCATTCAGCGCGCCGATCAGCATCGTCGTCCAGGGTGTCGGCCGGAACATGCCGCCCAGCACCATGATGGCGCCGTGCAGGCACAAGATCATGGCCCAGAACAGCCCCGGCACCCCGATGCGCGCATCGTGCAGCCGCCCGTCGCGCAGTTCGGCAAGCTTGTCCATGTCGGCCTCGATGGCGGCGTAGAGCGTGGTCATGCGCGGCGTGTCGGGGTGGAGCGTGCGCAGCCCCGCCAGCAGCGCGCCAAGCCGCTCCGCGGTTGGTGGCGAGGTGTCGTCGCGCGCCATCGCCGGCCATTCCTCCTCGACCACGCTGCGGGCATAGGCCGCGAGCTGGTCGCGCAGGGGCGCCGTGATGGCGGGATCATAGCGCCTGAGGGTGCGGTCCAGGTCGAGCAGGGTCGCCCCCTCGCTCACCACTGCCCGCTGGATGCGTGTGATGTCGTTCTTCGACTGCACCACCGCGAAGGCGAGCAGGAAGGCCGCCATGGACACCAGGGCCGGCAGCACCCGGAGGCCGAGGTCCATGGTCTCCTTCGTCAGTGTTTCGGCCGGCATCAGCCGCCGCACCAGATGCATCACGGCCAGCGCCATGCCGGTCAGCACGATCACGAAGATGGCGCTGATCACGCCATCGTGCAGGGCGTAGAGAAAGGTCACTCGGGCCTCCTGGCATCGACCATGCCATCAATCAGGGTCAGGGCGAGCAGCCGTTCGGCCGCGAACAGCCCGTCGCTGCCGGCAACCGGCCGGCAGCGCAGGGGCAGGCCGTAGAGCGCGGCCGCCCAGGCGCGGTGCAGCGCCAGCGCCTCGCGCTGGCCGACGGCGGCGAAGCGGACCTCCTCGCCCGGCCGGGCCTGTGCCAGTTCGCGGATGTCGGGGGCGATCACGGTGGCGATCTTCGGATAGCCGCCGGTGGTCTGCCGGTCG
>CAZEQG010000584.1:0-1897 GCA_964514295.1 uncultured Alphaproteobacteria bacterium | reverse complement strand
CTTCGAGCCGCAGGAGGCCGAGGATGCCGAGGCCGGGGCCCCGGCCAGCCTGCCGGCCCTGGGCCTGGCGGTGGCCGGTGCCGGGCTGCCGCTGCTGACGATCGGCTGGCTCGGCTTCCCGCTGACCGCGGCCGCCATGTTCACCCTTGTCACCCTGGCCTTCGGCGAGCGGCGGGTGCCGCGCAGCCTTGCCATCGGCCTCGTCCTGTCCAGCCTGTCCTGGTACGGGTTCTCGCTGCTGGGGGTCGACCTCGGCCCCTATCTGCCGCTGCTCGGGCGCTGAGGCATGGGCGCCTTCGACTCGCTTCTGGTCGGCTTCGGCGTGGCGCTGCAGCCGATCAACCTGTTCTGGGCCTTCGTCGGCTCGGTGATGGGAACCGCGATCGGCGTGCTGCCGGGCATCGGGCCGGCGCTGACCATCGCGCTGCTGCTGCCGGTGACGGTCAGCCTGGAGCCGACCTCCGCCTTCATCATGTTCGCCGGCATCCTCTATGGCGCGATGTATGGCGGCTCCACCACCTCGATCCTGCTGAACACGCCGGGCGAGAGCGGCTCGATGATGACCGCGCTGGAAGGCAACCGCATGGCCAAGGCCGGGCGCGGCGCCGCCGCCCTGGCGACGGCGGCGATCGGCTCCTTCATCGCCGGCACCATCGGCACCCTCGGCCTCAGCTTCGCCGCCCCCTCGATCGCCGAGCTCGCCTTCATCTTCGGGCCGGAGGATTACTTCGCCCTGATGGTGCTGGCCTTCACGTCGGTCGCCGTGGTGATGGGCAGCTCCCGGGTGCGCGGCTTCGTGTCGCTGTTCCTGGGCCTGGCCATGGGCTGCATCGGCATCGACGCGCAGACCGGCCAGCCGCGCCTCTATTTCGGCACGCCCGAACTGCTCGACGGCATGGAGCTGACGGTGGTCCTGGTCTCCCTGTTCGCCGTCGGCGAGACGCTCTATGTCGCCAGCCGCTATGCCAGGACGCCGCCGCAGGTGAACCCGCTTTCCGGCGGGCTGTGGATGAGGTGGCAGGACTGGAAACGCTCCTTCTGGCCCTGGATCAGGGGCACGGCGCTTGGCTTCCCGATCGGGGCGCTGCCGGCCGGCGGATCGGAGATCCCGACCTTCCTGTCCTACACCATCGAGCGCAAGCTGGCGAAGAAGCCGGAGGAGTTCGGCCATGGCGCGATCGAGGGCGTGGCCGGGCCGGAGGCCGCCAACAACGCCGCCGCCGCCGGCATCCTGGTGCCGCTGCTGACACTGGGCCTGCCCACCTCGGCCACCGCCGCGGTGCTGCTGGCCGCCTTCCAGAACTATGGCATCCAGCCCGGCCCCTTCCTGTTCATCAACAATGCCGAGCTGGTGTGGGGGCTGATCGCCTCGCTCTATGTCGGCAACCTCATGCTGCTGGTGCTGAACCTGCCGCTGGTGGGGCTGTGGGTGCGGCTGCTGCTGGTGCCGCGGCCCTATCTTTATGCCGGCATCCTGGTGTTCGCGCTGGTCGGGGTGTGGGGGCTGTCGACCTCCTGGGTCGACATCCTGTGCATGTTCGTGATCGGGCTGGCCGGCTATGCGATGCGGGTCTACGACTTCCCGGTCGCCCCGGTGCTGATCGGGCTGATCCTGGGGCCGATGGCGGAAACCCAGCTCCGCCGCGCGCTTGCCATCAGCCAGGGCGACCCCCTGGTGCTGGTGTCAACGCCGCTGTCGGCCTCGATGATCGCGGTATCGCTGGCGGTGTTCCTGCTGCCGATCCTGCTCCGCCGGATCAGGGGCTAAGCCCCCTCAAGGGGCGGCGGCAAATTCGCGCCGGATCGCCGCGCCCTGGGCGTCCAGCGCCGGCACAGGGCCGAAGGCAGGCGACTCGCCATCGACCGCCGCCGGCGGCGCCGGCAGCGACACCTCCCC
>CAZEQG010000583.1:295-1901 GCA_964514295.1 uncultured Alphaproteobacteria bacterium | reverse complement strand
AGCGCCCGGCCATGACGCCGCGCCGCCTGGCGCAGCTGCGCGCCGAGCGGCGCCCCGCCCTGCCGCCCATCCATGCGGAAGCGATGGGCGGCAAAGGCGGTCAGCCGGCGGCGGGCATCATCGCGGGACTGTTCATAAAATGGGCCCGGTCCGAGATGAAGCGGTCGACCTGGTCGTAGAGCCAGGGCAGCTCGGTGCACAGGCGCAGCGCATTGGCCTCGGTCAGGCTCAGCGGCTCGCCACCGGGCAGGGTCACATTCTCCCAGTCGATGATGGCGCGGGCCACCCCCTGGCGGGTGATCTGGCGGGTCTTTGCCGCATGCACGCGGCCCCGGGCCTTCACCATCAGGTCGCGCTGCAGGGTCTCCAGTTCGGCGCTGATCTTCTCGAAGCGGCGGCCGTCGCCGCCCAGCACCTTCAGGCGCACCGGGCGGCCCTGGTGCAGCAGCGCCTCGCCGGTAACCGGGTGCTCCAGCGTCATCCACACGCCTTCATCGGCCAGGGTGACGGTATCGATGTCGAACACGCTGAATGCGGTCATGGGCTGTCGATCCTCGGTTAGCGATCAGGTGTAGGAGCGGGTGATGGCGAGGGTGCTGCCGAGCGCCGGATCGTAGAGCGCCTGGATCTGCAGCTGCTGGGGCACCGGCCCGGACTGGGGCGGGTCGATCTGGCTGTCGACCACCTTGCAGCGCGGCAGATAGAGGCCAATCCAGTCGCTGCCATTGGGGTCCTCCAGCCTGAGGCCGAGGCCGAAGGTCTCCTCGTTCCAAAACAGGTCGTGCAGCCGGCGGTCCTCGAAGAAGGCGCCGATCTGGCCGGACACCTCCATCTGGCTCTCGAACAGCCGCGGGCTGTCGGGGCTGCCGACCACGCCCGGCGCCTGCCGGTTCAGCGCCACTGCGAGGCTGAGGCCGGTGCAGCAGCCGATCGTGCGGTCGCCGACATAGACCTCGCCGTTGAAGGCGTCGAACGGGTCGTTGGTCGTGGGCTGCGCGGCCTCGGCGTTGACGCTCGCACCGGCGAACTCGCCGCCTGCCAGACCGATGAGTTCGACGCTGCCGGAGACGATCTGTTCGGGCTGCACCTCGATGCGGAGCTGGCTGGCCGCAACCCCGGTGAAAAGCTGGTACAGCCCAACGCCGTTGAAGCGGCGCTCGACGGTCCAGGTCCGCGCCCGGTTCGCCAGGGCCAGGCGCCGGGCGGGGCCGGCGATCGCCTCGTCCCCCGAGCCGGTCTCGGCGGCAAGCGGCCCGAACACCTCAAGGGCCGTGGCCGTTGCCGCCTTCACCAGGAACAGCCCGTTGTTGGCAGCGCTGGAAAAGCCGCTGACGGCCACGAAATCCCCGGGCCGGTGGCCATCGGCCAGGAAGGACCCGGTGGCGCGGCTGAAGCGCGCCGCCTGGCCGTCCGCCGCGGCCACCGCCGACAGCGTGGTCGCCGCCGTGCTGCCGCCGGCCTGCCAGTCCGCCCCGCAGCACCAGGCCAGCAGCTCGTCATGATCGCCGCGGCTGAGCTGGAAGCCAAGGCTGCCCTGCACCTGGCGCAGGCCATGGCGCAGCACCGTGGTCTGGCCGTGGGCCTGCACCTCCTCGCTGCGAAGCTG
>CAZEQG010000583.1:0-224 GCA_964514295.1 uncultured Alphaproteobacteria bacterium | reverse complement strand
GGCCGCGCCATCGGGAAAGCCGCCGGCGGGGGCGGCGGGCGCGAAGGCGGCGGCAGCGACCGCCCCCGTCTCGGTGGTGAGGCTGGCGGCCGTGAAGCGGTACTCGCCCGCCACCCCGGCGACCGTGAAGCGGTCACCCTTGAGGATGCTGCGCGCATTGCCGCCGCCGGCGATGGCGAGCACGCCGGCGCCCTCCGCCACGGCGCCGTCGATCACGGCGCCGG
>CAZEQG010000582.1:0-1914 GCA_964514295.1 uncultured Alphaproteobacteria bacterium | reverse complement strand
CATCGAGGTAGGCCACGCTGCCCGCCACCAGCGCCCGGCGCGCCGGCAGCCCGGGCGGGCAGGCCGCCTCGATGGCGTCCACCAGGGCGCGGGATTCGGCCGCCAGCACCGCCCGGAACAGGTCCCGCTTGTCGGCGAAGTGGTGGTAGAGCGCACCGCGCGTGACCCCGGCTGCCGCCACCACATCGGGCGTTGCGGTATCGGCATAGCCGCGCTCAACGAACAGCCTGCGCGCCGCCCGCAGCAGCGCGGCGCGTGTGGCCTCGCTGCGGGCCCTGTGACTCCCGGGCGGCATCTCGTCTTGCATACATGCAGCCTGTATGTTTATGTTGGCGATACATGCAGTATGTATGTGACAGGCGAAGGGAGCAATGCCGATGAAATGCACCAGCTATTACCCGGTGATCATGACTGCCGAGGTGGGCGCCACATCCGCCTTCTACCAAAGGCATTTCGGCTTCCGCCCGCTGTTCGAGCAGGCGTGGTACGTGCATCTGCAATCGGCCGAGGATGCGGGCGTGAACCTCGCGCTGCTCGACTGGCGCCATGACAGCGTGCCGGCCGCCGCCCGCCGCCCCGCCGCCGGGCTGATCCTGAATTTCGAGGTGGCCGACCCCGACGCCGTCCATGACCGGCTGACCGCCGCCGGCCTGCCGATCCTGCTGGCGCTGCGCGACGAGGCCTTCGGCCAGCGCCACTTCATCACCGCCGACCCCAACGGCGTGCTGATCGACGTGATAAAGCCGATCCCGCCGCACCCCGATTTCGCCGCCGCCTATGACCCGGCGGCGCTGCCCCCTGGCCAATAGGGGGCCATCGGCTGGCCGGCCGGGCTGCGCCGTTTTCAGCCCCCGCCAAGCCGCCGGCCACCTACACTCGCCGGCCTCAGCATGCCGCGGGAGCAGATCATGAGCTATGTCGACGGCTTCGTACTGGCGGTGCCCAGGGACCGGGTGGAGGAATATCGCGCGCTTGCGGCCCAGGCCGGCGCCATCTGGAAGGACCATGGCGCGCTTGCCTTCGTGGAGTGCGTCGGCGATGACGTGCCGGCGGGCGAGCTGACGTCATTCCCCCTTGCGGTGCGGGCCAGGCCCGACGAGGTGGTCGTGTTCTCCTGGATCATCTACGAGTCGCGGGCCAGGCGAGACGAGGTGAACGCCAGGGTGATGGCCGACCCCCGGATGCCGAAGGACATGGCGGCCCTGCCCTTCGACAGCCGGCGGATGATCTTCGGCGGCTTCGTGCCGATCGTGGAGCTGTAGCCGCCGCCCGGCCGGGCTATCCGGCGAGGCGGTCCGCGTTCGCCTTGAGCCAGTGCTCGAAGGGCTGGGGATCGCTCCCGGTCAGCGCCCTGTAGTCGCCCGTCACCTCGGCCAGCCCGCCGGCGGCCGTATTGGCATCGAAGGAGGCGAAGACCCGCGCCGCACCCTCCGGCACGCCATGGGCCACCATGCCCTGGGTCAGCGCCTCCAGCGTGACCGGCACCACGCTGATCGGCCGCGCCAGCGTGTCGCTCAGCAGGGCCGCGATCTCGGCCGTGGTGTAGGCCCTGGCGCCGGTCAGGGTGAATGTCGTCCTGCCGGTCGCGGTGCCGGCCAGCGCGGCTGCCGCCGCCCGGGCCAGGTCGTCGCGCGCGATGTGCGCGATCCGGCCCTCTCCGGCCGCGCTGTACCATTTGCCCCCGCCGCCCAGGATCGAGGGGAGGGCGAAGAGCAGGTTCTCGAAGTACCAGTTGTTGCGCAGCACCGTCCAGCCGGGGACGCCGCTGGCGGCGATGGCGGCCTCGCTGCCGGCATGGTCGGGGGCGAACAGCACCGCCGAGGTCTGCGGCGACGGCATCGAGGTGTAGATGATGTGGCCCACCCCTGCCGCGGCCGCCGCCGCGATGGCCGCCCGGTGCTGCGCCAGCCGGCG
>CAZEQG010000581.1:0-1919 GCA_964514295.1 uncultured Alphaproteobacteria bacterium | reverse complement strand
CTCGGCTTCGCCGCCCAGTGCGCCGCCGAAGCCGCCCCGCCGCCGCCGGCGCCCTTGGGGCTGCCGCATCCCGGAGCGGCGGCGGCAACCGCCTGCTACCGTGCGGTTGCGGCTGCGGTGGATTATCCTGCCACTGCATCGCACAACCGGATGGTGCGCCGCCAGATCTGATGGCATAAGCGAATCCCCCGCCGAAAGTTATATATCTCAACATTTTCCTTTTGCTTTCCGCGCCTTGCGCGGGGCCGGCTTACGACCTGTGGGCTGATCCCGGAGTATTAGAAGGGGCTTGCGCGACGCGATAGAAAGGCGTATCCCGGAGGTTGAAAAAACAACGCCCGCGGGATCACCTGCGGGAAAGCCGGCGATCAACGACCGGCTCACTTACGCTCTGAGGGTCAAGGGGTAATTGTCATGAACAATATGTCCGTTCCGCGCGCCGGCAAGCCGACCAACCGCGCCACCGATACCGACAAGTACGTGGGTCAGCGCATCCGCGAACGCCGCATCATGCTCGGCCTGTCGCAGCAGCAGATGGCCGACATGATCGGCGTCACCTACCAGCAGGCCCACAAGTACGAGCGCGGCATCAACCGCATCTCGGCCGGCCGCCTGTTCGAGATCGCCCAGGTCCTGAACGTGCCGGTGAGCTACTTCTTCGACGGTCTCGAAGACGCGCGCGGCGAGGACATGGGTCAGCGTCAGCGCATGTGCCTGGAACTGGCGCGCAACTTCAGCATGATCAACAACGAACGTCACCAGGAAGCGCTGAGCCAACTGGCGCGCGCCCTCGCCACCGCGCCGGCTTGAGGGCAGCCACCCCTTCCGGGGGAAAGGGGAAAGCCGCCGGCTCGCGAGAGCCGGCGGCTTTGCTTTTTCAGGCTGCGATGACCGAAGCGGTCACTGGGCCGGCGCCGGCTGGGCCGGGCCCTGGCCCATCCCCGGGCCCATGCCCTGGCCGGGGCCCTTCATGCCCTTCATGCCGCGCGGGCCCATGCGGCCCATCTCGTCGGGCGTGATCTTGCCGTCGTCGTTGGCGTCCATCAGCTCGAAGCGCGGCTCGGCGTGGGCGGCCAGCTCGTCCTTGGTCAGGGTGCGGCTGTCGTCGGCATCGAGGCCGCGGAACATGAAGGCGCGGCGCTCGGCCATCATGTCCTTCATGGCCTCCGGCATGGCGTCGGCGTTCCAGCCGGGCCCCATGCCCATGCCCATGGCCTGCGGGTCGGCCTTCAGGAATTCGTCCTGGCTGACGGTGCCGTCCTTGTCGGCGTCCAGGGCGGTGAAGCGCTGGTCGTGCATGGCCTGGAACTCGGCCTTGCTGATGGCGCCGTCCTTGTCGGTGTCGAGCTGCATCATGCGCTGCTGCATGCGGCCGCCCATCATGCCCATTCCCTGGCCCATGCCGGGGCCCATGCCGGGCTGGCCCTGGACCATGGTCATGTGCGGACCGCCGCCATGGTGCCAGCCGTGGCCGACGCCCGGGCCGAAAGCGAGGGCCGGGGTGTCGATCACCGCGGCGGCGGCGAAGCCGATCACGGCGACGGCGGCGCTGGCGGTGAGCAGGGTCTTGAGGGTGCGTTTCATGATCCGTCTCCTGGTCTGGTCCGGCGCGCCCGCGGGGAGGGGAGGGGGAAGGGGCGCGCTCCGGTTCGTCTGGCAAGGCCGGCTGTCCGACCTTGGAGACCAGTCTGCGCGGCGCCGGTAACAGGCCGATGTCCGCCGCGCCGTTCCATGGTAACAGAGTGTAACCGGGGGCGGCCCCCGCCGGCCCGGCACGGCGGCCTTGCGTCTCGCGCAGGCGCGCTCATGTGGGAAGAACCGGCTCCCCACCACGGAGGTTCCCGTCGCATGCTCCTGCGCCGCCCGCTGCCGCTCGCCCTGGCCGCCGCCCTGGCCGCCCTGCTGCCGCCGCTCGCCGC
>CAZEQG010000580.1:0-1925 GCA_964514295.1 uncultured Alphaproteobacteria bacterium | reverse complement strand
ACGACGAGGACATCGCCTATTCCCTGGCGCAGTTCGGCTGCCGGCCGGGGCAATGCCGGCAGCGGCGTCGCCGGCGGGGCGAGGCTGGGGCACACGGCATCGATGGCGGCGGCCGCGGCGGTGGCGCGGCTGGCGAAATCCTGGAAGGCCGGCCGCTCGGCGGCGGTGATGCCAAGCTTCGCCTCGACATAGGCGAGATGGCCGGCAAGCCTCGCCGGCCCATCCGCGCAGATGCCGGCCATCGGGCCAAGCCCTGGGCCGGCCTGTGGTCGGCCCGGCTGGGCCAGCGCCAGACCCGAAAGACCGGCCGTGGCGACGGCGAGGCCGACGAGCGTGGCGGTGACGGGAAGGATGTTTGCTGACATCGAACTCTCCTTGGTGCCGGTGCATCGTGAGGGGCTACCCAACCGGCCCGCCAAAGCTAGCAGCGCTGCCCGCTGCCGCCACGGCGGGGGCGTAACGCGGCGTTACGATCCGGGACTTTGATGCCAGGCGTTACAAAGCGAATATCGGGCATCCACAACCGGTGCGGCGAGGAGGCCGAAGCGCATGTCGCGCTCTCCGCACGTTCTTGTCGTCGATGACGACCGCGAGATCAGGGCGCTGCTGTCGCGCTTCCTGAAGCAGCACGGCTATCGCGTCAGCCTGGCCGAGGATGCCCGGGCGGCGATGCAGCGCCTGGCCGCCGGCCGGATGGACCTCATCGTGCTCGACCTGATGATGCCGGGGGAGGATGGGCTCGCCCTGTGCCGCCGCCTGCGCGCCGAGAGCAATGTGCCGATCCTCATGCTGACAGCCCTGAACGAGGAGAGCGACCGCATCCTCGGCCTGGAGATGGGCGCCGACGATTACCTCGCCAAGCCGTTCAACCCGCGCGAGCTGCTGGCGCGGGCGCGGGCCATCCTGCGCCGGGTTCAGCTTGCGCCGGAGGCCCTCGCGGAGCGGCCCGAGGCCTACCGCTTTGCCGGCTGGCGCCTGCATCTGCGGCGGCGCGAGCTGGTCGGCGCGGATGGTGCGCTGGTGCCCTTGAGCAGCGGGGAATACGAGTTGCTGCTGGCCTTCGTGGAGCATCCGGGCAGGGTGCTGTCGCGCGAGCAGCTTCTGGATCTGGCGCGCGGGCGCACCGCCCAGCTCTTCGACCGGTCGATCGATGTGCAGGTGATGCGGCTGCGCCGCAAGATCGAGCCGGATCTGGCTTTGCCCAGCCTGATCAAGACCGTGCGCAACGGCGGCTACATCCTCGTTCCGGAGGTGGTGGCCGAGGGCGTGCCGGCGCCCGTGCCGGTGCCGGACTGATGGCGATGCGGCGGCTGTGGCCGGGTGACCGGCTGGCGACGAGGCTGGTGGCGATGCTGGTGGCGGCGCTCACCGCGACACAAGTGGTGGCAGGTCTGGTGATCTGGCAGACCCGGCCCGACAGGTTGCCGCTGCACAGTGTGCGCTGGGTGCGCGACATGGCCGTCCGCCTCGTCGATGCCGATGCCGATGCGGCCGCGGCAGCGCTTGGTGGCTGGCTGTTGGCCGAGGTCGTTGCCATTCCGCCCGCAGCGCCGCCGGCCGAGGATCACCCCTTCGCGGTGCTGCGTCAGGCGCTGGCCGAAAGCCTGCCTGGCCGTCGCGTGGTGGTTGCCGCCATGCCTCGGCTGCCGCTGCTGGCGCCGGGTCCGCGTCCGCTCGGCCCGCCGCCGGACCTGGAACTGGCGGGCGACGACCCGGTCGACATCCTGGTGCCGCCGGGCTTCGCCATCGCCATCGAGCGGCAGGATGGCCGCTATCTCGTGCTGTCGACGCCGCCGGCGGGCAGTGCCTGGCGACTGGTGTGGGGCCTTGGCGGGCTTGCCGTCTCCGCCGCCATCGTGCTGGCCTTGGCCCTGGCGGCAGCGCGGCGCATCGCCGGCTACGCCCTGACGTCGGCCAACGACTTC
>CAZEQG010000579.1:244-1926 GCA_964514295.1 uncultured Alphaproteobacteria bacterium | reverse complement strand
GGCGGCGGCTGCTCGCCGGCCAGCGTGCCGCCGCCGGCCCGCGCGTTCAGCATCTCGAAGGCGCTGTCACGGTCCACCGCCTGGTCGTAGCGGCCGGCCAGCGGGCTCTGCGCGATCGCCTGGCGGCGTTCCTCCGCGCTTGCCGGGCCGACCCGGCTCAGCGGCGGGCGGATCAGCACCCGCTCCACCGGCATCGGCGTGCCCTTCTCGTCGAGGCAGGAGACCAGCGCCTCGCCCACGGCCAGCTCGGTGATGGCGCGGGCGGTGTCCAGGCGCGGGTTGGGGCGGAAGGTCTCTGCCGCCACCTTCACCGCCCGCTGGTCGCGCGGCGTGAAGGCGCGCAGGGCATGCTGCACCCGGTTGCCGAGCTGGCCCAGCACGCTTTCGGGCACATCGAGCGGGTTTTGGGTGATGAAATAGACCCCAACCCCCTTGGAGCGGATCAGGCGCACCACCTGCTCCACCCGCTCGACCAGCGCCTTCGGGGCGCCGTTGAACAGCAGATGGGCCTCGTCGAAGAACAGCACCAGCTTCGGCCGCTCCAGGTCGCCAGCCTCCGGCAGCGCCTCGAACAGCTCGGCCAGGAGCCAGGTCAGCACCGTGGCATAGAGGGCGGGGCGCTCCATCAGCTCCGCCGCCGCCAGCACATTGACCGCCCCCCGCCCATCCGGGGCCACCTGCATGAGGTCGGCCAGGTCGAGCGCCGGCTCGCCCAGGAAATGTTCGGCGCCCTGGGTTTCGAGGGCGAGGAGCTGGCGCTGGATGGCGCCGACCGAGGCCGCCGAGACGCTGCCGTAACTGGCGCTGAACTGGCGCGCATTCTCGGCCACGAAGGCCAGCACGGCGCGCAGGTCCTTCAGGTCGATCAGCAGCAGCCCCTCATCGTCGGCCACCTTGAACACCAGGTTCAGCACGCCGGTCTGCACCTCGTTCAGCCCCATCAGCCGGGCCAGCAGCAGCGGCCCGACATCGGACACCGTGGCCCGCAGCGGATGGCCCTCGCGCCCGAAAACGTCCCAGTGCAGCACCGGATAGGCGCGGAATCCGCCCTCGGGCAGGCCGAGCGCGCGGGCGCGTTCCTGGAAGGGCTTGCGCGGCGTGCCGGGCAGGCCGAGGCCGGACAGGTCGCCCTTGGCATCGGCCAGCAGCACCGGCACGCCGAGATCGGAAAAGCCTTCGGCCAGCACCTGGAGGGTGACGGTCTTGCCGGTGCCGGTGGCGCCGGCCACCAGGCCGTGACGGTTGGCGAAGCGGGCGAGAAGGCGGGCCGGGCCGCGGGGCGAGCCGCCAAGGAGGATGGCCGGGGAGGGATCGCTCATGCCGGCGCTTCTAGCAGAAAAGGCGGCCCGGTTGCAGTAGCATGCCGGGATGTACCGACGCCTCGCCACGATCCCGGTGCTGTGCGCGCTGCTGCTGGCGGCGCCGGCGGCGGCGCAGTGCCGCTACCGGGCCGAGCTGGTCGATGCTGTCGCGATGGTGCTGGAGGTGGCGGTGGCCTGCCCGCCGGGCATCGAGCGCTTCGTCGCCGAGCCGCGGCTGGCGGCGGTGATCGAGCGCTTCACCAGCGCCAGTCTCGCGGTGGCCCTGCGCGAGGACGGCTGGAATGTCGGCCCGGGGCCGGTTTCCGTGCGCTATCGCCTGCCGCTGGGCCGGCTGGCGGCGCAGACCGGCGATGCCCGGCT
>CAZEQG010000579.1:0-216 GCA_964514295.1 uncultured Alphaproteobacteria bacterium | reverse complement strand
GTGGGCGGCAGCGTCGTCGCCGTCGCCTCGCAATGGCTGATCCAGCCGCTGCCGGCCGACACCCCGATCCGGCTGACCGTGCAGACGCCGCCGGGCACCTCCTTTGCCACCGGCTTCCGCCAGGCCGAGGATGGCTGGCGGATCGACGGGGTGCCGCTGCGCTTTGCCGGCTTCAGCGTGTTCGGCCGCTTTGCCGAGGCGGCGGTCGAGCTGCCG
>CAZEQG010000578.1:0-1930 GCA_964514295.1 uncultured Alphaproteobacteria bacterium | reverse complement strand
GCCCGATAGGGGCCGACGCTGGTGGGCCAGGGCGGATCGCAGCCGAGCGACCGCGCCACGGCGATGCCGGCGGCCAGCCCGTCCTCGTGAAAGCCATAGCCGCACCAGGCCCCGCAGAACCAGGTGCGGCGGCCGCCCTGGATGGCCGGCAGCCGGGCCTGGGCGGCCATCGCGGCGGCGTCGAACACCGGATGCTCGTAGTGGAAGCGGCCATGCACCAGGGCCGGCGCGGGCTCGCGCAGGGGGTTCAGGCTGACGAACAGCGGCAGCGCCGGGTCGATCCCCTGCAGCGAATTCATCCAGTAGGTCACCGACACCCGCCGCGCCAGACCATCGCCGCTGCCCAGATAGTTCCAGCTCGACCACACGGCCTGGCGCCGCGGCATCAGCGCCGGGTCGGAATGCAGCACGGCCAGATTGTCCTGATAGGCGAAGGCCGACAGCACGGCCTGTTCGGCAGGCGACGGATCGCTCAGCAGGCGCAGCGCCTGATCGGCATGGGCGGCGACCATGGCATGGTCGTAGAACACCTCGTCGCCGCCCGCCTCGCGCAGCATCACCCCCGCCGGCACCCGGCGCAGCCCGGTGACCGGGCAGGCGGTGCGCACCGGCCGGGCGAGCCGCGCCTCGATCCGCGACACATAGTCCCGCGAGCCGCCGGCGACGGTGAACCAGGCCGGGCGGTTGGCATATTGCAGCAGGCCGTGATTGTCGAAGAAGCGCACGAAGCTGGCGGCCGGGAAGGCCAGCATCGCCGAGGGCGGGCAGGACCAGATGGCGGCCGCCATCGGCAGCAGGTGGTCCTCCATGAAGGCCCGCCCATACCCCTCGCGCGCCAGCCAGTCGCCCAGCGACAGGTGATGGTCCTGCGGGCGGGCCAGCAGCGCGGTCGCCGAGCGGAAGAAGCGAAGGATGTCGAGCGCCATGCCCATGAAGCGGGGGCTGGCGAGGTTGCGCTTCTGGGCAAAGACCTGCCGCAGGTCGCGCCCGCCATATTCCAGCCGCCCCTGGTCCAGGCTGACCGCAAAGCTCATGGTGCTGGCCCTGAGGGTGACCCCAAGCTCGGCGAAGAGCGCCAGCAGGTTGGGATAGGTGCGCTCGTTCAGCACGATGAAGCCGGTGTCGACCGCCGCCTGACGGCCGCCCAGCCGGGCCTCCACCGTGTTGGCATGGCCGCCGACCCGGGCATCCTTCTCGTAGACCGTCACGTCATGGCGCTGCGACAGCAGCCAGGCGGCGGAAAGCCCGGCGATGCCGGAGCCGATGACGGCGATGCGCATCAGGCCGCCTGCAGCGAACGGAAGGCCTCGAGCGCCCTGGAGCGCGCCGCGTCATGGGCGATGACCGGCGCCGGGTAGGTGACGCCCAGCCTGACGCCGGCATCGCGCAGCACGCTTTCTGGCGCCGCCCAGGGCTTGTGGATGTAGGCGTCGGGCAATCCGGCGATCTCCGGCAGGTGGCGGCGGACATAGCGGCCCTCGGGATCGAACTTCTCGCCCTGGAGGACCGGGTTGAAGATGCGGAAATAGGGCGCGGCATCGGCGCCGCAGCCGGCTACCCATTGCCAGGAAGCGGCGTTCTGCGCCAGCCCGGCGTCGACCAGCGTATCCCAGAACCACGCTTCCCCGGCCTGCCAGGGCAGCAGCAGGTGCTTGACCAGGAAGGAGGCGGCGACCATCCGCACGCGGTTGTGCATCCAGCCGGTCTGCCACAGCGCGCGCATGCCGGCATCGACGATGGGATAGCCGGTGAGGCCGCGCTTCCAGGCGCGCAGCAGCGCCTGGTCCGGCTGCCAGGGGAACGCCGCGAAGGCCGCCCGCAGCGGGCGTTCCGCCAGGTCCGGCGCGTGGTGCAGCAGGTGATGGCTGAACTCCCGCCAGCCAAGCTCGCGCAGGAAGGCCGCCGCACCGGGGCCGGGGGCCGGCCGGCC
>CAZEQG010000577.1:0-1939 GCA_964514295.1 uncultured Alphaproteobacteria bacterium | reverse complement strand
GGCCCTTGACGGCGGCGGCGAGGTCATGATCCGCCGCCCCTCCGGCCGCATCGCGGCGGCCGGCCTGCCGCCGGTCGGTGGCGCGGTGGTCCTTGCGCTGCCGGCCGAGGACAGCGTGCTGGTGGCGGCGTGAGAATGGCGGCGGCGGCCGACAACGCCGCGGCGCTGAAGGCCGACGAGCGCCGGGAGAGCCTCGCCACCCTGGCCCTGACGGCGCCGGCGACGCTGCTGATCCTGGCCTTCCTGGTGATCCCCGTGGGCTGGCTGTTCTGGCTGTCCTTCATCGACCTGGACGGCGCCTATTCGCTTGAGAACTACGAGCGGCTGTGGGTCAGCGGCGCCTACATCACCAGCATCGCCACCACCTTCAAGATCGCCTTCATCGTCACCGGCATCTGCGTGCTGCTGGGCTATCCGGTGGCCTATCTGCTGACCCAGGTGCCGGCGCGGGTGGCGGGGCTGCTGCTGATCTGCGTGCTGCTGCCCTACTGGACCTCGATCCTGGTGCGCACCTATGCCTGGCTGGTGCTCCTCCAGCGCAACGGGCTGATCAACCGGGCCCTGATCGACCTCGGCCTCGTCAGCGAGCCGCTGGCCCTGGTGCACAACCTGACCGGCACGGTGATCGGCATGGTCCACATCATGCTGCCCTTCCTGGTGCTGCCGCTCTATGCCGCGATGCGCGCGATCCCGGCCGATTACGTGAAGGCGGCGGTGGGAATGGGGGCGACGCCGGCCCGCGCCTTCCGCGACATCTTCCTGCCGCTGTCCCTGCCGGGGCTGCTGGCCGGCATGCTGCTGGTCTTCGTGCTGTGCCTGGGCTTCTACGTGACGCCGGCGGTGATGGGCGGCGGCTCGGTGATCATGATCGCCCACCGGATCGAGAAGAACGTGGCGATGTTCGCCAATTGGGGGGCGGCGAGCGCGCTGGGCGTGGTGCTGCTGTGCCTCACGCTGTCCTGCCTGATCGTGGTGCAGCGGCTGGTGCGGCGATGAGCCTGCTGGACCGCCCGGCCGCCGACACGCAGGTCACCCACGGCCAGCGCCTGTGGCTCTATGTCGCCGTCGGGCTGATCCTGGCCTTCCTGGTGGCGCCGACGCTGATCGTGGTGCCGATGTCCTTCTCGGCCTCGGACTATCTGGAGTTTCCGCCGCGCGAATGGTCGCTGCGCTGGTACCGCGCCTATTTCGGCTCCGATGCCTGGCGGGATGCGACGGTGATGTCGGTGAAGGTGGCGCTGCTGACCGTGGCCGCAGCCACCCCGCTTGGCACGGCCGCGGCCTATGGGCTGCATGTCTCGCGTTTCGGCTGGGCAAGGCCGATCTATGCCGTGCTCGGCCTGCCGATCATGGTGCCGCTCATCCTGTTGGCGATCGGGCTGTTCTTCGTCTACATCCGCCTCGGCCTGGCGAACACGGTGACCGGGCTGGTGCTGGCCCACACCATGCTGGCCATTCCCTATGTCGTGGTGATGGTGGCGGCGGGCCTCAAGTCCTACGACATGAACCAGGAGATGGTGGCGCGCAGCCTGGGGGCGGGGCGGCTCACCGCCTTCCTCACCGTTACCCTGCCGCAGATCAGGGTTTCGGTCGTCTCGGGCGCGCTGTTCGCCTTCATCACCTCCTTCGACGAGGTGCTGATCGCCATGTTCGTGTCCAGCGGCCCGCAATCGACGCTGACGCGGCGGATGTTCCTGTCGCTGCGCGACACCATCGACCCCACCATCGCCGCCATCTCCACCTGCCTGATCGTGCTGTCGGTGCTGCTGCTGGGGGCGGCCCAGATTTTCGGCGGCGGCCGCGCCTTCATCGGCGCCCAGGGCGAGCGCAAGGGCTGACGGGGCGGGTCCTGCCGATGGCCGGGCCCGTCAGGGCAGCCACAGTGCCCGGGTCAGCCAAGCCGCCGCGGCGGCGGCAAGGCCGAGGGCCGCCAGCCCGG
>CAZEQG010000576.1:0-1942 GCA_964514295.1 uncultured Alphaproteobacteria bacterium | reverse complement strand
GGTCTGCCGCACGGTGTAGGGCCGGCCCAGCAGCAGCCAGGCGGCGCCGGTGCATACCAGGTCGGCCGTGTGGCCGGGCGGCAGCAGGATGGAGGCGCGGCCGGCCACCAGCTCGGCCCCGTCGGGATCGACCGTGATGGTGCCAGCCCCGCTGTTCACGACGGCGACACGGTAGCCGGCGCCGGCCGTGGCCGCGGCGGGCAGGCTGACGGCGTAGCTGCCGCCCGAGCAGTCGATCAGCGCGCCGTGATCGGCCGCCACCACGCTGTAGGCGCCGGTCTTGGCCGCCCGGGCCAGCCGGCTGCCGGTCAGCGGCTCGATGATCCAGTCGCTGTATGGCCCGCCGGCATTCACCGCGATATGGCAGGTCAGCGCGAGATCGGTGCCGGCCACCAGGTCGGCGGCGAGGGTGCAGATCATGAACACCGACGGATCAGCCGCCCGGCGCACCCGCCAGGTGCCGGCGGCCAGGGTGGCCGGGGCCGCCAGCGTGAAGGAGCGGGCGCCGGTGCCGCAGCTCTCGCTCGAGGTGCTGACCGCACCGGGCCCCAGCAGCATCGAGCCCAGCTCGGCCACCCTGGCCAGGATGGCCGGCATACCGCCGGCCGGATCGGCATAGGCATTGCCCTCGACGTCCGCGCTCGTGAACGTCTCGCCCAAAATGGTCACGGACCACGCCATCAGATCAGCTCCTCGATCTCGATCCGCAGGCCATGCCGGCCATGCACCTGCTGCACGATCGGCTCCAGCCGCGACAGGCGGCCATAGATCGTCTCGCGGTGGCGGTGCAGCGTGTCATCGGGATCGCGCATCACCACCAGGTCGCCGGCCACGCCGAGGCGCCGCTGCATCTCGTAGAGATGGCCGTAGGCCTCGTCGGTCGGCAGCAGCGCCAGCTCGAGCGCCAGGCGCCGGTATCGCGGCAGCAGCTCGACATAGGCCTGACCGCCGCGCGAATAGCTGACGCGCGACGGGTCCACCTGCTGCAGATGCCAGCCGTAGCGCAGATTGCGGCTGGGCGTGTAGAGCGGGCCGGCGATCAGCCGGCCGGCCTGCACATGGCCGGCGGGGTTGCCGGCATCGTCCAGGTCCAGCCGCATATGGCGGGCCAGCACGCCGGCCGGCAGCGGGTGGTGCCAGGCGATGCCGTAGGTCGAGGCCTCCTCCACCGACAGCTTCCCGCCCCAATTGAATTCGCCCCATACCCCGACGCCGAAGGGGTAGACGGCGGGCCAGATGTCCATCCAGCCGCTGTCATAGACCGCGTCGGTCATGCCGGCGGAGGGGCCGAGCCGCAGGCGCACCCGGCCGGACTGGGTCAGGCTGTGGGCCAGCAGGCCGGCATAGGCGATGGGACGCAGCAGCCCGAAATCGGCCGCGATGACGGTCGAGGACGGGTCCGCGTCGGCCGAGCGCGCGACCCGCCACAACTGCCGATCCTGCAGATTGGCGAGCGGCAGCCCGGCCAGCCAGGAGCCGCCGCTCAGCACCGCGGCGTCGGCGTAGTTGCGCGAGCAGAACGCCATCCTGGCCATGTCAGCCCCACACCGTCATGGTCACCTCGGACGCCCCGGCATCCTCCTCCAGCCCCACGATCACCAGGCGGCGGCCGGCCGACAGGCCGTAGCGGGCGGAGGTGATCAGCACCGTCTCCCCCAGGGAGCGGGCGAAGGGCTGGGTCTTCAGGCGCAGGCGGTAGGCCGCGCGCTCGGCCAGTACCGCGAGCAGGTGGCCGGCCACCGCCGCCGCGTCGGCCGGGTCGTCCAGCAGCGTCTCCTCGCGGTGGTCGACGGCGCGCGGATGGGCGGTCAGCACCGCGGCATCCTCGGCGACCGTGCTGCGGTAGGCCGCCGACAGGAAGGTGCGCGACGCCTCCGTCGCCGTCGCGGCGATCTGGGCGGGGCCATGCACCGTCCAGCAGCGGCGATGGTCCACCGCCACC
>CAZEQG010000575.1:0-1943 GCA_964514295.1 uncultured Alphaproteobacteria bacterium | reverse complement strand
CCGCTGCTGGCGCGGCTTTCGGCCGGGCCGCTGGCCGTCTTCCCGGCCCCGGCCGACGAGGTGCGGCGGCCGACCCCGGGCGATGCCCGCACCCACCCCCGCAGGCTGCGCCAGAACCTGGCCCCGGCCGGGGTGATGCCGAAGGGGCGGAATTTCCATTAGGGCGTGCCTGTGGAAATTGATGCTTGACATATCATTATGCAGCGTTAGAACTTCATACATCATGTTCACAGCGCCAGCAGTGCGTGCCGCATGATCACCGCCTCCCAGATGCGCGCCGCCCGCGCCCTGCTTGGTATCGACCAGCGCCAGCTCGCCGAGCTGGCCGAATTGTCCGTGCCCACCATCCAGCGCATGGAGGCAAGCGACGGCGTGGTCCGCGGCAATGTCGATTCGCTGATGAAGCTGATCGCCGCCCTTGACCAGGCCGGCGTCGAGCTCATCGGCGAGGGCGCCGCTAGCCAGGCCGGCGGGCGCGGCGTGCGGCTGAAGCTCAGGCCATGACGGCGGCGCTGGCGCTGATCCTGTGCTGCGCCGCCATCCTGCTGGCGACGGCCGTGCTGGCGGTCGCCCTTGGCCGGCGCGTGGTGGCGGGGCCGGTGATCTATGGTGCCGCGCTGGCGGCCTCGGCGCTGGCCGGCGGCCTGGCGCTCGCCCATCTGCTGACCGGTGCCGCCCCCTCCCTGGTGACGCTGCCGCTGGGGCTGCCCTGGCTCGGGGCGCAGTTCCGGCTGGACGGGCTGGCGGCCTTCTTCCTGGCGGTGATCGGCGGCGGCGGGGCGATGGCCAGCCTCTACGGCCTCGGCCATGGCCGGCACGAGCAGGCGCCGCAGCGTGTGCTGCCCTTCTTCCCGGCCTTCCTTGCCGGCATGGTGCTGGTGGTGCTGGCCGACGATGCCTTCGCCTTCCTGGTGGCGTGGGAGTTCATGTCGCTGTCGTCCTGGGCGCTGGTGCTGGCCCATCATCGCGATGCCGGCAATGCGCGGGCCGGCTACGTCTATCTTGTCATGGCGGGGTTCGGCACCTTCTCGCTGCTGCTGGCCTTCGGGCTGCTTGCAGGGGCCGATGGCGCCTATGCCTTCGCCGCCATCCGCGCCGCCGACCACGGGCCGCTGACGGCCGGTCTGGCCTTCGTGCTGGTGCTGCTGGGGGCGGGCTCCAAGGCCGGGCTGGTGCCGCTGCATGTGTGGCTGCCGCTGGCCCATCCGGCCGCACCCAGCCATGTCTCGGCGCTGATGAGCGCGGTGATGACGAAGGTTGCGGTCTACGGCTTCATCCGCATCGTCTTCGACCTGATGGCCGGCCAGCAATGGTGGGCCGGGGCGCTGCTGATCGGCCTCGGCGGCCTGTCGGCGGCGCTCGGCATCCTGCACGCGTTGATGGAGCGCGATCTGAAGCGGGTGCTGGCCTACAGCACGATCGAGAATGTCGGCGTCATCTTTGCCGCCCTCGGCCTCGCCCTGGCCTTCCAGGCCGGCGGGATGAACGCCGCCGCCGCCCTGGCGATGACCGCCGCCCTGCTGCATGTGGCCAACCACTCGCTGTTCAAGAACCTGCTGTTCCTGGGCGCCGGGGTGGTGCTGGCGGCGACCGGCACGCGCGACATGGAACGGCTGGGCGGGCTGATCCAGCGCATGCCGCTGACCGCGCTCGCCATGCTCGTGGGCTGCGTGGCGATTGCCGCGCTGCCGCCGCTGAACGGCTTCGTGTCGGAGTGGCTGGTGTTCCAGGCGATCCTGCAGAGCCCGGCCCTGCCGAACTGGGGGCTGAAGGTGATGGTGCCGGCGCTGGGCGGCGTGCTGGCCCTGGCGGCGGCCCTGGCGGCGGCCTGCTTCGTGCGGGTGTACGGCATCGCCTTCCTCGGCCGGCCGCGGGCGGCGGAGGCGGCGGCCGCCGCGGAGGCGGAAGGCGGCAGCCTGCTGGCGATGGGGCTGCTGGAGCTG
>CAZEQG010000574.1:0-1943 GCA_964514295.1 uncultured Alphaproteobacteria bacterium | reverse complement strand
GGAGGCGGGGGCGACCAGCAGGCGCACCCCGGGCGCCACCCGCCGCCCCTTCAGCACCGCCGCGGCCATGCGCAGGTCGCTGATCTTGGCGCCGACGCAGGCCCCGATATAGGCCTGGTCTATGCGCTGGCCGGCATGGTCGGCGGCGGCTGCCGAATTGGCCGGCGAATGCGGTGCGGCGACCTGCGGCGACAGGGCCGCGGCGTCGACCGCCACCACCTGCTCGAAGGCGGCATCGGCGTCCGACTGCCAGGACAGCGCATCGGCCGGTGCGGCCTCGCCCAGCCAGCCGAGCGTCACCGCGTCCGGCGCGATCAGCCCGGCCTCGGCCCCCAGTTCGGCGGCCATGTTGGTCAGCACCAGGCGCTCCAGCATCGCCATGGCCGAGACCGCCGGCCCTGCGAATTCCACCGCCTTGAACGCATTGTCCATGCCGAGCCGCCGGCACAGGTGCAGCATCAGGTCCTTGGCGGTGACCAGGGGGCCGAAGCGGCCGGCGATCTCCACCCGGATGGTCTGCGGCACCTTGGTCCAGATCTCGCCCAGCACCAGCACGCCCAGCGTCTCGGTGGCGCCGAAGCCGGCCATGTAGCAGCCGAAGGCGCCGCCGGTGGTGGAATGGCTGTCGCCGCCGGCCACGAACATGCCGGGCTTCAGCAGGCGCTGTTCGGGCAGCACCAGATGGCAGATCCCGCGCATGTCGTGGAAGTTGCGGATGCCGTAGGCCGCGGCGAAATCGCGCGTCAGCTTCAGGATACCGGCGCTCTCGGCATCGACCGCCGGCACGTAGTGGTCGCTGACGATCACCACCTTGTCGGGGTCCCAGATGCCCGCACCCAGTTCCTTCAGCTTCGGCCAGTGGCGGCGGGGGCCGCTGGAATCATGCACCATCAGCAGGTCGACGGCGCAGGTCACGACATCGCCCGGCCGCACCGCCGGCAGGCCGGCGGCGCGCGCGATGATCTTCTCGGTCAAGGTCATGCCCATGGGGGGCTCATCCTCGGCGGCTCCGGCGGCGCGCGATTGTTCTATTCCTAGGACAAAGTTACAACAAGCCGTCACGCGAATGCAGCCGCCCGCCGGCTAAGGAAGCATGCCATGGCCGAACAGCCCGTTCCCCTCGATCCGATGCGCCTGGGGCCGCCGCCAGGCTCGCGGCTGGCGGTGGTGGGCGGGTGCGGCGGCATCGGACGGGCGGTGGTGCGGGCGGCGGTGGCGAGCGGGCTCAGGGTGGCGGTGATGGACCTGCCCTTCTCGCTGGCCCAGTACCCGCCGCCGGACGGCGTCGAGCGCTTTCCCGTCGATGCCACGGACGAGGCGGCGGTCACCGCCGCCTTCGGCCGCCTGGAGCAGGATTGGGACGGGCTCGACGGGCTCGTCAACCTGGCCGGCTTTGCGCTGGAGCGCCGGCCGGTCGATGCCGTCACCGGCGCCGACTGGGACGAGGTGGTGGAGGGCAACCTGCGCTCGACCTACCTGGTGGCGAAGGCGGCACTGCCGCTGCTGCGCCAGGCCGGCGGCGGCGCCATCGTGCATGCCGCCTCGGGCTTGGCCAGCCGGGTGATGCCCGGCTTCGGGCCCTATGCGGCGGCGAAGGCCGGGGTGATTGCGCTGACCCGGGCGATCGCGGTGGAGAACGCGCCCGACATCCGTGCCAATGTGGTGGCGCCCGGCGCCATCGACACCGAGTTCCAGACCGGCGGCACCGGGCGCGCCGCGATGCGTGGCCTGCTCGACCGCGACAGCTATCTGCGCGGCATCCCGATGGGGCGGATCGGCCAGCCCGATGATGTGGTCGGCCCGGTGCTGTTCCTGCTGGGCGACGCGTCGCGCTACATGACGGGGCAGGTGCTGTGGATCAACGGCGGCGGGCTGACACCCTAGCGGCGGGGGCGGCACAGGGGGCGGCGCCGGGGGCGGCGCCGGGGGCGCTGCGCCGGCTG
>CAZEQG010000573.1:0-1952 GCA_964514295.1 uncultured Alphaproteobacteria bacterium | reverse complement strand
AGGCCGTCCACCGGCCCCAGCGGCGCGCCCTTCATCCAGCGCGCCTCGGCGGCGCGGGCGGCGGCCATCGCCGCCTCGCCGTCGACCAGGCAGAAGGCGTTGACGCCGCCGTCCAGCCGCTCGATGCGGGCAAGGCAGGCGGCCACCACTTCGGCCGGCGACAACCGCCGGCGGCGGTAGAGGGCGAGGCATTCCGTGGCGCTGAGCAGGGCCGGGTCGGTCGCGGTCATGGCGTGCCTCGCGCGCTCAAGCGATCAGGGCAGGGTGTAGGCGGTCTTCACCGTGGTGTAGAACTCGGCCGCATAGCGCCCCTGCTCGCGGCTGCCATAGCTCGATCCCTTCCGGCCGCCGAAGGGCACGTGGTAGTCGACCCCGGCGGTCGGCAGGTTCACCATCACCAGCCCGGCCTGGGCGCTGCGCTTGAAATGCGTGGCGTGCTTGAGGGAGGTGGTGCAGATGCCGCTCGACAGGCCGAACTCGGTGTCGTTGGCGACCGCCAGCGCCTCCTCATAATCCTTCACCCGGACCACCGAGGCGACCGGCCCGAACACCTCCTCGCGGTTGATGCGCATGGTGTTGTCGGTGTCGGTGATCAGCGCCGGCGACAGGTAGAAGCCCTCCTTGGCGCGGTTCAGCCGCTCGCCGCCGCAGAACAGGGTGCCGCCCTCGGCCTTGGCGATCTCGATGTAGCGCATGTCCTGGTCGAGCTGCGACTGGTCGACCACCGGCCCGATATCGGTGCCAGGGGCCAGCGCGTCGTCGATCTTGAGCTGCTTCAGCTTTTCCGCGACGGCGCCGACGAAGCGGTCGTGGATGCCCTCGGTCACCACGAAGCGGGAGGAGGCGGTGCAGCGCTGGCCGGTTGAATAGAAGGCGCCCTGCACGGCGCAGTTCACCGCCGTCGCAAGGTCCGCGTCATCGAGCACCACCAGCGGGTTCTTGCCACCCATCTCAAGCTGCACCTTGGCCAGCCGCTCGGCGCATTTCACCGCGACATGGCGGCCGGTCGCAACCGACCCGGTGAAGCTGACCGCAGCCACCTTCGGGCTCTCCAGGATCGCCTCGCCGACAACGCTGCCGCGGCCCATCACCAGGTTGAACACGCCCTTGGGCAGGGCCGTGCGGCTGATGATCTCCGCCAGTGCCCAGGCGCAGCCCGGCACCAGGTCGGCCGGCTTCAGCACCACGGTGTTGCCATAGGCCAGGGCCGGCGCGATCTTCCAGGCCGGGATCGCGATCGGGAAATTCCAGGGCGTGATCAGGCCAACCACGCCCATCGGCTCGCGCGCGATGTCGATCTCCACCCCGGGACGGATCGAGCGCAGGTATTCCCCCGGCACCCGCACCGCCTCGCCGGCGAAGAACTTGAAGATCTGTCCGGCGCGTGTTGCCTCGCCGATGCCCTCGGGCAGGGTCTTGCCCTCCTCGCGCGACAGCAGCCGGCCAAGCTCATCCTTGCGGGCCAGGATCTCGGTGCCGATGGCGTCCAGCACCTCGAAGCGGAGCTGCGGCGAGGCGGCGGCCCAGCCCGGGGCGGCTGCGTGCGCGGCGTCGATCGCCTGCAGCGCCAGCGCCCGGTCGGCCTGGGCATAGGCGCCGACGATGTCGGACAGGTCGGAGGGGTTGACGTTGTCCTTGCCGCTGGCGGCCTCGACCCATTCGCCGCCGATGAAATTCCGCATCACGCCCATGACTGGTTCCTCCCTGGAAGGCGGGCAGGTAAGCCCATCGCGGCGCTTCCGGCAAGCCTCAGCGGCGCCGCGCCAGCGCCCGCAGGACCATGAGGCCGAGGCCGACGCCGATCTGGTTTGCCAGGAAGTCCCAATAGTCGGGTGTGCCGCCGGGGAGCAGGCCGTCCAGCACCTCGACCGCGAGGCCCGCGAAGCCCAGCGCCCAGGCCACGGTGCCGGCGCTGGCCAGCGGCCGCAGCACCAGGCCGGCGGCGATGGTGG